>JACCXQ010000105.1 GCA_013696945.1 Chloroflexota bacterium
AGCAGGCGCTGGAAGAATGGGAAGCGGCGGAACATGCCACCCGGCGACGGATCCGCAGAGATCGCCGCGTGACGGATCCCCAGCCGCGAAAGGCTGTAGCTGGTCTGGATGCCGCCCGGACCGCTGCCCACGACGACGATCGGGTAGTCGCCGGGCGGGTGCGGCCGCTCGTCAGGCAACGCGGCCCGCCCTCCTCATGAGCCCCATCGGTTGGCGTTGCGCAACCGACGAGCGACCGCCTGCAGCATCCGGTACATGACCGTGGGATGGCGTTCCAGGAACGCCCTGAGGTCGGGACCACCCAGGTGAAGGACGCGGAGGGGACCCGTAGCCACGACGTCGGCGACGGGAGCCTCCCCGAGCAGCAGCGACATCTCGCCGAAGAAGTCACCTTTTCCGAGCATCGCCCGATCGTCGCCGTCGATGCGGACCGCGACCTGCCCCTCGAGGATGACGTAGAAGCCTGTGCCTGCGAAGCCCTGCCTCAGGATGCGCTGCCCGGCCGGGAATGATTCCTCCTCGAAGGTGTGCGCGACCTCGATCAGCTGCGGGCGGCCAAGGTCGCCGAAGAGCGAGAGCCCCGCAAGCGCGTCGACGCGGTCATCCTGGTCCACGGGTCCTCCTCACCTCTGGGGCGGCGGGCGGGATCGGGTCGCCCGGCGAGGTCCACGGCCACGATAACCCATGCTGTGATGAGCCCATGGTCTGGCTCACGTGGGATCGATCGTGGGGTACGCTGCGGAAACGAGCGCGATACGGGGCCGCTGCGGATGGAGTCTCGCAAGTCCGTCGTGAGCAGGCATGGGAGGGCAGGATGCCCAGGTTCTGGAAGAAGCTGCGGCATCCGATCGCTGTCCTCATCGGCCTCTTTTCCCTGCTGGTCCCGACAGCCGTCGCTGGCGGCGGTCCGGTCGATCGCCTGCCCGACCTTCAGATGCGGAGACTGAGCGAGTTCCGCCTGACGGTCGAACCAGGCGGGACCGAGCCGGACAAGCTGCTGCTGCGGTTCACGGCGGTCATCATCAACAAGGGTGAGGGCCCGTTCGTCGTGCGCGCCGAGCGCGACTGCAGCGACTCGTCCTGTCCGACGATGACCGCGGAGCAGCGCGTGAAGCGCAGCAACGGCTCTTGGCGCGGGATCGCCAGCGACGGCTTCGCGAAGTACGACGTCAAGGACGGCCACACGCACTGGCACATCATGGACGTCGAGACTTATGAGCTGATCCCGATGGACGTCCCGCCGACACAGGAGAACGTCACCGGCAGCAAGGTCGGGTTCTGTTTCTTCGATACCAACGCGGTGAACACGTCTCTCCCGTACAGCCCGGACTTCCCTGTCTTCGGCGAGTCCGACTGCGGCGTCCAGAGCAGCACGTCGATCCGGGTGGGGCTGTCGGTCGGATGGGGCGACACGTACGGCTGGTACCTTCCCCGTCAGTGGATCAACGTCACCGACGTTCCTCACGGGCGCTATCTCGTATGTGCGACGTCCGACGCCTTCGAGCAGTGGACCGAGAAGCGAGACGACAACAACCAGTCGTGGACCCAGGTGGAGCTGTACGACCAGGATGGATCGACAGCGGTCCGCATCCTGGGCGAGGGCAAGTCATCCTGCGAAGAGCAGCTGGGGCTGCCCGCGATGGCGGGCGCGAGCTGGCGCTCGTCGTTCCCTCGCGCCGAGGCGATCCACTTTCCTGGCCCCGAGGCGATCGTCTCTCGCATCGAGCCGGCGCCGCTCGGGGGCTAATCGCCGGCGTGTGACCCGGAGCGGGCGCGGAACCCATCGAAACGGCCTTCTCCGCCTACGCGCCGCACCTCGATGCGGTCGACGCGGGCACCGTCAGGTCCTTCCCGTAGCACGGCTTCCAGCCGGTCAAGGGAGTCCGGCGACCCCTCGGCAACGACCGCCACGCTCCCGTCGCGCTGATTGGCGACCCAGCCACTGACCTGCAGGGACGCCGCCACGCGACAGACGTGGTAGCGGAAGCCGACCCCCTGTACGCGTCCGTGGATCGTCGCCTCGAGTCGCTGGAGCGACGGCTCCGGACCGGCGGTCATGCGGCGCGCGCCCGTGGCCACGCCAGCGCGAGCGCATCCAGGACGAGCTCCGGGTTCGCGTAGCCCTCGACGGCAGCGATGAGCGCGTCGAGCCGTTCCAGGAACGCCAGGAGATCACGCATCTCGACACGCGAAGCGACGTCGCGGAGCTCCTCGAGCAGCTGCGGGTCGTTGAGCTCATGACCGCCCCCGCTCGCGGCGACGAAGAGGTCGCGTCCGAGATCCCGCCAGGCCGCAAGGACGCGCGCCGCAGCTCGCCGGCGTTCCGCGGGTGCCACGCGGGCGCCCCTTGCCGACGTCACGCCGGCGGCACGACTCCCTTCGCCGCGCAACATGGCATCGAGCGCGGCGCCGTCAGCCACGAGTCCACCGACCGCACCGAGGCGGACGGAGGGATCGGCACGTGCCAGATCGAGCAGCGTACGTGCCAGCCGATCGGCCACGATCGACGCCTCGGGCAGCGCGGCGAGGGTCATGCCGAGTCCGGGCCGGCCGCGCGCCGCTCGGGCTATCGAGGTCGAGCGAGCGGCGTCAGCGACGCCGCGATCCTCGAGGAGCGCGGCGATCTCGGGCCGTGAGACGGGTCCGAGGCGGACGCGGGCGGCGCGGCTGGCGACCGTCGGGAGGATGGACTGCGGCTCATCGGCCACCAGGACGATGCACGCTGCCCCGACCGGCTCCTCGAGGGTCTTCAGGAGCGCGTTCTGCGCGTCGGGATTGAGCCGGTGCGCGGCCTCGATGATGGCCACCCGCCAGCGGCCCTCCATGGGCAGCAGCGCCAACTCGGCGACGAGGGCATGGACCTGCACGAGGCGGATCTGATCGCCCGCACCTTCCGGCATGAGCCGGTGGAGGTCGGGGTGGTTGTCGTGCTCGACCTTTCGGCACGCGGCGCAGTCGCGGCACGGCCGCGAAGCGGGGTCCGGATCGACGCACAGGAGCCCCGCCGCAAGGTCGAGCGCGAGCGTGGTCTTGCCGACGCCGTCCGGCCCGACGATGAGCATCGCGTGGGGCGGACGCCCGGTGCGCACGGCGCGCCGGACGGCGGCCAACGCGATCGGGTGCCCGCGCGTGCGGAACCCGTTCACCCGGTGGCTCAGCCCTCCGGCGATTCGGTCAGCGTCGCGGGTCCGGTCGCAGCCTTGCGGCGTGGCGAGCGGCGACGTGGCGCAGCCGCCGGGGCCTCGGCGCTGGCCTCATC
>JACCXQ010000119.1 GCA_013696945.1 Chloroflexota bacterium
ATGGGCCGCACTGCGCCGGATCCGCGGGGCTCGGCGCGCCCGAGGTGAAAGCCCGCTGCAAGCCCGCCTCGGCGTTGCGACGCCCCGACAGTGACGGAGGGGCCGCTACGGTCTCCCTGGCCGGCCGCCCGGGGGGACGGAGCACTTGCCGGGGGGTAGGAGCTCCTGCTCCGGGGCCGGCCGCCTTCCTGCAGCGTTTCGGCGTAGGGTCACGCGCACGATGTCGCTCGATCGCTACCGTCGCAAACGTGACTTCGCACTGACCCCCGAGCCGGCGGGCGGCGGGGCGCGCGGATCCGCACCGCGACCGGGTCGGAGGTTCGTCGTCCAGCGGCACCGGGCGACGCGCCTCCATTACGACTTCCGCCTCGAGATCGACGGTGTGCTGATGAGCTGGGCGGTCCCGCGCGGGCCCTCGCTCGACCCGGCCGCGCGGCGCATGGGTGTCCACGTGGAGGACCATCCTCTCGAGTACTTCGACTTCGAGGGCGTCATCCCACGCGGGCAGTACGGGGCCGGGGACGTGATCGTCTGGGACTGGGGGACCTTCGAGCCCGAAGAGACGGACGACCCGTCCGCCGCGGTCCGCGGCGGGGAGCTGAAGCTGCGTATCCAGGGCGAGAAGCTCCGCGGCCGGTTCACGCTCGTTCGCATCCGTTCGGATGATCCGTCCAAGGACGACTGGCTGCTGATCCACAAACGCGACGAGTCGGCCGTCCCCGGCTGGGACGCGGAGGAGCATCCCGGTTCGGTCAAGAGCGGCCGCACGAACGACGAGGTCAAGGCGGGCGTGCCCGCACTCTGGGACCCGGACGCCCCGGCAGCTGAAGCAGCCATCGATCTGACCGGCGCAGTCGAGGCACCCATGCCCGACTACATCGCGCCGATGCGCGCTACCGCGGTCTCGGGCGTCTTCTCTGACGAGGACTGGCTGTTCGAGCTCAAGCTGGACGGATACCGCGTCGAAGGGATCGTCCGGGACGGCAAGGTGCGGCTATGGACGCGCAACAAGCAGGATGCGGCGCGATACTTCCCCGATCTCGCGGAGGCCCGCCCGACGTGGATCGACGCGCGAACGGCGATCGTCGACGGGGAGGTCGTGGCACTCGACGAGGAAGGGCGGCCTGACTTCAGCCGCCTTCAGGACCGTACGGGCATGCGCGGGCTCGCGTCGAAGCGTGGGGAGCGGCGGCCCAGCAAGGGCGGCGGGTCGGAAGGCATGCGGGGCGCGCCGCTCGTCTACTTCCTGTTCGACCTGCTCTATCTCGATGGCCGGCTGTTGCTCGAGGTGCCGCTCGAGGAACGCAAGAGGTTGTTGCGCAGCGTCGTGCGGGATCATCCCGCTGTCCGCTATCTGAGCCATATCGAGGCCGACGGCGAGAGCTTCCATGCCGCGGCAGGGGAAAAGGGCCTGGAGGGGATCGTCGCCAAGCTGCGAAGGAGCCGGTACGAACCCGACCGACGCGCGCGAACCTGGCTCAAGCTCAAGATCCGCCGCGAGCAGGAGCTCGTCGTGGGAGGGTACGAGCCGGGGCAGGGTTCGCACGCCGACCTGGGATCGCTCATCGTGGGCGTATACGAGGGCAAGCGGCTCGTCTTCTGCGGCCACGTCGGCAGTGGCATCGATACGCGGACGCGTCGCGACCTCGTCCGCCGGCTCGACGAGCTGCGCATCGATGCGCCGCCATTCTCCGAGCCGCCACCCATCCGCAACGCGCGGTGGGTAGAGCCCCGTGTAGTCATCCGTGCCGAGTTCGCCGAATGGACGCGCGACGACCTGCTGCGGCAGGCCTCGTACAAGGGCGAGGAGATCGGACGTGACCCGAAGTCGGTGGTCCGGGAGCGCGCGGTCCCTGTCGGGCCGACCGTCGCCGCCGCCGAGCGTGAGGCGACGAGCACAGCGCGGGCAGAGAAGCCGGCGCAGGCAGGGAAACTGGCGCAGGCAGGGAAACCGGTTCCGCCCGCCCGGCGCCGCGGATCCCGGCGCCTCGCCGCTCCGGGCGCGGCCGGACTGGTACGTGACCCACAGGATATCGGTGACCCAGCGGAGGCTGTCACACGCGACGAGCTCGACGCGCTCGACTCGCTCGGCGCTGCCGGGACCTGGAGCGTCGGTGGGCACGACGTCTCGCTGACGAACCTCGACAAGGTCCTCTTCCCGGCCGCTGGATACACCAAGCGCGACCTGGTCCGCTACTACGCGACGATGTCGCCGATCCTCCTCCCCTACCTGCGCGGCCGGCCGCTCAACACGGACCGCTGGCCGAACGGCGTGGATGGCGGTCACTTCTGGCAGAAGCAGATCCCATCGCATGCGCCGCAATGGGTCGCGCGCTGGGACTATCCGGAGGCGGGTTCGACCGAGTCGCACACGTACGTCGTGGCCGACCGCGTCGCGACGATGGCATGGCTTGCGAACCAGGCCGTCATCGACCTGCATCCATGGACGTCACGCTGCGAGAGCTACCGGAGCCCGACCTATGCGCTCATCGACATCGACCCAGGGGAACGGACGACCTGGGAGCAGGTCACGGAGTTCGCCAGGCTGTACCGGACGGCACTCGAACACCTGGGCGTGACCGGCTTCCCCAAGGTGACCGGCAAACGGGGCGTCCAGATCTGGGTACCCATCGCCGACGGGTACACCTTCGACCAGACTCGGGATTGGGTCGGGCAGCTATCGAAGGCGGTCGGCGGCGCGATGCCCGAGCTGGTCAGCTGGGAGTGGGAGAAGGCGGGGCGGGGCGGACGCGCCCGCCTCGATTACACGCAGAACGCGGTCAACAAGACCCTCGTGGCGCCGTATGCCGTCCGCCCCGTCAAGGGAGCCTCGGTCTCGGCTCCCATCGAGTGGGAGGAGCTCGACGACCCCGAGCTGCGGCCCGATCGCTGGGACCTTCGCTCGATGGTCGAACGTGTCGAGCAGCGCGGCGATCTCTTCGCAGGCGCCCTGGAGCTTCGACAGGCGCTGCCCGGCCTCTGACAGCCCGGCAGCCCGGTCTCTGGCAACGAGATCAGCGCGGCAGAGCAGTGCCGGTCGCTGGGGCTCCACCCGTCGTCGCTGTGCGCTTCTCGAACGGTTCGTCCGCAGCTGCAGCCGCCTTGGCAGCCATCCCCTTCGAACGCTCGTACCAGTCCTGCGTGACCTGCTCGGCGACGTTGCGACCGCCGAGTCCGAAGGCCAGCCCGAAGCCGATGGCAAGTGCGGCGACGACGCCGATGAACAGGATGTTCACGAGATCGGACGCGATGCCCACCTGATTCAGCGCGACCACGATGGCGAACGCCACGACGGCGATCTCGGCCATCCGCCCCAGCAGGCGGCCGTTGCCGACTCCGCTCTGCGAGGCGCCGGTCTCGATCGCTCCGCGAAGGAGACGGCCGACGATCGGCGCGGCCACGACGATGATCACGGCCACGACGAGGTTCGGCAGCCAGCCGACGAAGTCGTCGAGGAGAGCGCTGACCTGCGGCCAGCCGAGGAAATTGGCGGCCGCGATGAGGAAGATGAGCATGATCAACCAGAACGCGATCATGCTACCGAGCCGGCTCGGAGCGAGCGCGTTGCTCGCGTTCCCGTAGACCCCGCTCCCGTGCTGCGCGAATGCGCGGTCCGCACCCACGCGCTGGAGCAGGGCTCGGACGATACCGCTGACGATGCGGGCGACGATGTACCCGACGACCAAGATGATCAGCGCGCCGATGATCGCCGGCAGCGCGCTCACCAGATCGTTCACCACTTCGTTGAAGCTGAGACGAAGCGTCTCTCCGAGGTCCATTCCCTATCCTCCCGGCCGATGACGGCCTGTATGAGCCGTATGCTACAGCGTGGCAACGCCCACGTGACCCGCGTGCGGTGGCCCGCCGTCCGTCCCTTGCACCTGTGTGGCACCCGAGGGAGCATGTGAACCGCCTATTCCGGATCAGCAGCCCGGTCGGCATCCCGGACCTGGCCGGTTGGCCGGCTTACCTTGCCGCGATCGCGCTCGCGATCGCGGCCGCGGGGACGAAGGAGCTGCTGCTCCGGATCGCCGACACGGACGCGGTGTTCACCACGTATTTCCCGGCCATCGCCGTCGCCGCCTGGCTAGGCGGCTTCCGCGCCGGCCTTGTGGCCACCCTGGCGTCGGCCGCGATCGACGACCTGCGCTTCGTGGACGCCGGCGGCAGCATCATCCCGGTCGCGCTGCCGGACCAGATCCGGGTCGTCCTGTTCATGGTCGGTGGGATGCTCATCGCCGGATTGAGCGGGCGCCTGCGCGGCGCGGCGCGAGCCCTCGCGGAGCAGCGCGTCGAGGTCGCGCGATCGAGCGACCAGCTGCAGGTAGTGCTCGCGGCGGTGACCGATGCCATCACCGTGCAGCGGAACGACGGCCAGCTCCTCTACGCCAACGATGCCGCCGCCAAGCTCCTGGGGTTCGCATCGGCGACAGAGCTCATCGCGGCGCCCATCGGTGACATCATCGGTCGGTCCCAGGTGATGGACGAGGAGGGCGGACCGTTCCAGCTGGAGCACCTCCCCGGCCGCCGCGCGCTGGCGGGTGAGCGGACGGAACCCGTCCTGGTCCGCTTCCGCGTCCGCGCGACGGGCGAGGAGCGCTGGTCCGAGGTCCAGGCCGTGCCGGTGTTCGAGGCCGACGGCCGCGTCCGCTTCGCGGTCAACCTGTTCCGGGACGTGACGATCGAGCGCCGGCGCCGGGCGGCGGATCGCTTCCTCGCCGATGCCACCGCGGTGCTGGCCGGGAGGCTCGACGAGAAGCACGCACTCGAGGAGCTCGCACAGCTCGCCATCCAGCGACTCGCCGACTGGTGCGTCATCGACGTCATCGGGCCGGACGGAGTCACGATCGAATCGGCGATAGCCCACGCGGACCCCGAACCGGTCGAGTTCGGGCGCCGCTACCTGCGGCCGCTTCACCGCGATGCCGTCGGTGGGGCGGCAGAGGTGATGAGGACCGGTGAGCCTCGATGGATGCCCGAGATCACCGATCGACAGGTGGAGGAAGCACTGGCGGGGACCGAGCTCGCCGATGAGGTCCTGGGTCTTGGGCTTCGCTCGTACGTCTGTGCCCCGCTCATGTCGCGGGGCCGGCCGATCGGCGCCATCTCGATGTTCGCAGCGGAATCGGGCCGGACATACGACGAGCACGACCTCGCAGTGGCCGTCGAGCTCGGCGAGCGTGCCGGGGTCGCGCTGGAGCACGCGCGGATCTATCGCGCCGCCGACGCGCGGCGGTCAGAGCTGACGGCTGTCCTCTCGGCGATGCGCGAGGCGGTCCTCGTCTACGACCCTGACGGCCATCTCGTCCTCCGGAACCCGGCCGCGGAAGCCCTGCTCGCTCCGGACCCCCCCGCCCGCCTGGAGCAGCTGGCGAGGGCGCTCGATCTCGACGGTGATCGACCGCTGGCGTGGTCGGAGATGTGGGATCGACCGCCGCTCGAGATCAGACGGCGGGATGGCAGTTGGCTCGAGGTGTCGACCTACCGCGCGGTAGCCAGCACCTCCGAGGCGGAGAGCGAGAGCCGCCGGGAGCGAAGGACACGCCGGCGCGGATCGACCATCCTGGTGGTTCGCGACGTGACCGCGAGCCGGGCTGCGCAAGCTGCCCGCGAGGCGTTCATGGGACTCCTGTCGCATGAGCTACGGACGCCGATCACCACGATCTACGGCGGCACAAGGCTCCTCG
>JACCXQ010000121.1 GCA_013696945.1 Chloroflexota bacterium
GTCGTCGGCGCCGACGACCGAGCTGGCGGGCAGCCCCTTGGCGATCTCCAAGGCGAGGTTCGGGCCGGACATCGCCGCCACGCGACCGGCCGATCCGGGGATGCCGGCTGCGATGACCTCGGTCATCCGGCGCAGCGTGTCGCGTTCGATGCCCTTTGCGACGGACAGGAGTACAGCCTCGTCAGCGACGAAGCCACTGATCCCCTCCACCACCTCGTGCATGGCCGCGGACGGCACGGCAAGGACCACCAGATCGGTCGCATCGGCCAGCGCCTCGGGACCATGGACGATCTCGATCTCCACGGGGAGCGTCACGCCGGGCAGGTAGCGTTCGTTCTCGCGCTTCTCGGCCAGCGCGGTGGCGTGAGCGGGGTCCCGTGCGACGAGCGTCACCGGACCCTGGCGCGCGAGCATCAGCGCAAGCGTCGTCCCCCACGTGCCCGCTCCGATGACGGCCCTGGTCGCGCCGCTCACCTCGTGGCGCGCGCCGTCCGGCTCCGCCGAGCCGGTCGGCCACCGGCGGCGGCTCGGGTGCGTGGGCGCGGGGGAAGGTCGATCCGCGAACGCTCGCGGAACAGCAACCGGATCGGAGTGCCGGAGAAGCCGAATGCGTCGCGGATGCGGTTCTCCAGGTAGCGCTCGTAGCTGAAGTGGACGTGGCCGACGTCACTCCCGAAGAGCACGAACGTGGGCGGTTCGATCGCGGCCTGCGTGGCATACATGAAGCGCGGCCGCCGGCCGCGCACCGACGGGGCGGGTTGACGGAACGCGGCGTCGCGGAGCACGCGATTGAGCTCTGCGGTCGCCACGCGCCGGCGCCGCTCGTCGGCGATGACGAGCGCAGCATCGAGCGCGCGTCCCACGCGCAGGCCGGTCAGGGCGCTGATGGCGACGATCGGTGCGAACGACAGGAACGCCGCGTCGCGGCGCAGCGTCGCGGCGTACTCATCGAACGTGTGCTCGTCCTTCTCGACGAGGTCCCACTTGTTGAGCGCCACTACGAGGCCCACGCCTTCCTCGACGACGTAGCCGGCGACGTGAGCGTCCTGCGCCGTCAGGGCGTCCTGCGAGTCGAGGACTAGGATGGCGACGTCGGCACGTCCGATCGCCTTGATGGCGCGAAGGGCCGAGAAGCGCTCCGCCGCGGGACCGGAGGCGACTTTGCCGCGTCGCCGGATGCCGGCCGTGTCGACCAGACGCACCGGGCGGCCCTGCCACTGGAGCGACGTATCGATCGCGTCACGTGTCGTCCCGGGAATGTCGCTGACGATGACGCGTTCCTCGCCGAGCAGCGAGTTCAGCAGCGACGACTTGCCCACGTTGGGCCGCCCGACGATGGCGATGCGGGGCGGCCGCGACGGGTCGTCGTCGCGCAGCTCATCGTCGGACGCGCGCTCGAGCGGCACAGCGTTGATCCCGTCCTCGAGCGCGGCCCACTCAGCAGCCTCCTCCAGCTCAGCCTCGCGGCGCTTGCGTTCCAGCTCGGATCCCGATTCGGGGGGCAGCGCCCAGACGATGGCATCGAGCAGATCGGCGACCCCGCGGCCATGGAGCGCGCTGATGGGGTACGTCTCCTCCCACCCCATCCGGTGGAACTCGGCCGCCTCCAGCTCGCGCCGCTCGTTGTCGGCCTTGTTGACCGCGACGAGCACGGGCGCCTGCGCCATCCGCAGCAGGTCGGCGGCCTCCGTGTCGGAGGGGGTCTCGCCGGCGGCCGCATCGACCACGAAGACGATCAGGTCCGCCTCGGAGATGGCAAGACGTGCCTGGTCCTGGACCTTCTCCTCGATCGGATCACCCGGCCGCCGCTCCAGCCCGCCCGTGTCCACCACGACGAACCGCCGGTCGTTCCATTCGGCTACCGAGTAGAGGCGGTCTCGCGTCGTTCGCGCTCGATCCTCGACGATAGCTGTACGGCCGCCGACGATACGGTTGAAGAGCGTGCTCTTGCCCACGTTCGGGCGGCCGACGACAGCCACGATGGGCAGGCCTTCGAGGGGTACGTTTCGGACGTCCGACCGGGTCGGACGACGGGCGTTGCGACGAGGCACTTAGGCGGCGCCGGCCACCGGCGGCGTCGAGGTGCGCGGCTGGCGAGCGGCCCGTTCCCGGCCGATCGATGTGCTGCGGTATGCGGGATCGGCGACCGACGTGACGGCGTCGCGCGCCAGCTCCCTGGCACGGCCCGCGCGGTCGCCCGATCCGGCCAGCGCGTACACCCGCTCCGCGACGGCCTCAAGGTCCTCGATCGGCGTGGACGTCCCGCCCGTCACCCCGACGACGCGCGCGCCCGCGAAGGCCGCCGGCGCGGCGAGGTCGCGGGCGTTCTCGATCTGGATGGCCGGCTTCCCGGCGATCGAGCAGAGGCGGGTCAGCTCCCTGGTGTTGGCGCTGTTCCGCCCGCCCACGACGACCATCAGATCGACGCGATCGGCAAGCTCCATCGTGTCCTGCTGGCGCCGGATGGTGACCGGGCAGACCGTGTTGACGATCTTCAGCTCGTGGGCTCGGCTGACGAGATACGCGGCGAGCTTCTCGAACTTCCAGGGCGGCTGTGTGCTCTGGCTGATGAGCGCCATCCGCTTGCGCCTCGGGATGCGGTCCCAGTCCTCATCCTCATCGACCACGATCGCGTCGGGAGCGAACCCGAGGAGCCCGACCACCTCGGGATGTTTCGGCGTGCCGAGCAGGACGATCGTGTAGCCCTCTTCGACGAGCTTCGCCAGCTCCTTCTGCTCCTGGATGACCCACGTGCAGGTGCCGTCGATGACCTCGAGGCCCTTCTGCTGGGCACGTTCCATGACCTCGGGTGTCACGCCATGCGCCCTGATGACGACCGCCGCGCCCTCACCCACGTCATCGAGCGTGTCGACCGTGCGGATGCCCTCCGCCTGCAGCTCGGCGATGACGCCCTCGTTGTGGACGACCTGTCCGAGCGTGTGCGTCCGTTTGCCCTGCGATGCCGCGACCTTCGCGTAGTCGATCGCCTCGCGGACGCCGTAACAGAAGCCCGTCCGGCGCGCGATGACGACCTCTTCGACGCTTCCCATATCGTGGCTAGTATCGCATCGGGCCCCGTGGCGGACGCTCGACGCGCTCAGGCGTAGCGTCCGCGGTGCCGCTCGTCGATGAGTGCCGCGATCGAGCGCATGATCTGCTCGTTCGCGTCGGTCAGGGCGGCGCGGCGCGGCAGCGACGGATCAAGCCCCATCGTGTAGGGCCGACCTGCCCGCATCACGACGCGCGTGCCGAAGCGCGGCAGCCGCTTGCCGCGACCCAGCAGCATGTCCGTGTTCGAGACGCCGACCGGTAGGATCGGCACGCCCGTCCGCGTCGCCAGCAGCGCGACGCCGGGACGCGCGTCCTGGAGCTGCCCGTCGCGGCTGCGCGTCCCTTCGGGGAAGATCACGATGACGCCGCCCGCGTCGAGCACCGCCTTGGCCGCTCGATACGCATCGACGTCACTGCCGCCCGCGCGCACCGGGATGACTCCCTGTGAGCGGAGGAACCAGCCGAGCGGGCCAGCGAAGAGCGACATCTTGGCGAGGAATCGGGGCCGCCGTCGCAGTGCCGGGGCCAGCCAGCCACCGACGAGCGGCGGGTCGAGATTGCTGATGTGGTTCGCCACGACGATCAGCGGGCCGGTCCGGGGAAGATCGGTCAGGCCCTCGACACGGACTCGCCCGAGCGCGCGCACCAGCAGGCGCGCCAGGAAGGCCACAACGCGCGTGTAGAGGCTCCAGTCCGACGAGCCTGTCACCTGCTGCTGGGCCGTTCCCGGGCACGGATCAATGAGACGACGGCCTCCACGGTCTGCTCGAGGGTGTTGACGTCGCTCTGGATGACGGTCGCGCCATCAGGGATGCGCAGCGGCGCGACCGCACGCGTGCTGTCGATGCCGTCGCGACGGCCCAGCTCGGCGAGGACGTCAGCTGCCTCGGGGCCGGCCGGATCGAGGCCGCGCTCCGATGCCCGCCGGCGAGCACGCTCCTCCAGCGAAACGTCGATGTACAGCTTCAGATCCGCGTCGGGCAGAACGACGGTGCCGATGTCGCGGCCCGCCATGATGATCCGGCCGCGCGACGCGAGACCACGTTGGAGCGGCAGCAACGCCGCGCGAACGTCGCCGTGGCGCGACACACGACTCACGGCGCGGTCGACCTCGGGGGAGTGCAGCCGGTCGGTCACGTCCTCGCCGCCGACCTGCACGTGTCGCAGGCGGCCGACATCGTCCGGCACGAGGGCGATCTCCGGCACGAGCGCCACGAGCGGCCCGGGCACATCCGGGTCGGCGCCCCGAACCAGGGCGAGCCATGTCAGCGCCCGGTAGAGGACACCGGTGTCGCAGAAACGATAGCCAAGGGCGAGCGCCGCGCCGGCACCGACCGTCGACTTGCCACTCGAACCAGGCCCATCGAGGCTCACGACAAGCCCGGATCGACCCGCCCCTGGCCCGGGATCGCTCCCTGGCCGGGGCGAGCCCGAGCCCGCGATGCTCACGAGCTGGCCCCGCTCGGCCGCGCTCAAGGCGCGTGACTCGCCCGGCCGCAGGGACTCGAGCCGCAATGTCCCGACACGGACCCTGATCAGCCGCTCCACCGGCACGCCGACGGCCGCGAACATCCGCCGAAGCTGCCGCTTCCATCCCTGTCGAAGAACGGCGCGGTACCAGACGATCGGCCGATCGGGAGGGTCCGCGATCGTCGCGAGGCGGCGGACCTCGGTCGGTGTCGCAGCCCGCAGACCGAAGAGCCGCGCGGTGCCCTCGTCGAGCGCGATGCCACCAGCGAGCGCGTCGCCCTCGCGGCGCTCCAGCGGTTGGCCGACCCCGATGGCGTACTCCCGTTCGACCTCGTGGCGCGGGTGCAGCAGCGACTGTGCCCACGCCCCATCGTTCGTCAGTAGCAGGAGCCCCTCGGACTCGCGATCCAGCCTCCCGACGGGATAGATGCGCTCCGCCGTCCCGCGAACACTCTCGGGGATCAGCTCGACCACGGTCCGCGCCGCATGGCGGTCGGAGACGGTGCTGGTGACGCCTGCCGGCTTGTTGAGGGCGAGGTAGACCCGCGCGCTGCGCCCGGCGAGCGGACGGCCATCCAGGGTGATCATGTCGCGAGCGGCGTCGACGCGCTGCCCGACCGTCGCCACCTCGCCATTCACCTTGACCCGCCCGGCCACGACCAGCAACTCCGACGCCCGCCGGGAAGCGACGCCGGCGTCTGCCAGCACCTTCTGTATCCGGATGGGCTCAGACATCGGCGTCGGGCTCGGGATCGTCCGCGAGCCCCCCATTCTCCTCGGCGAGCTGCGCGGCGATGTCCGCCTCGAGCGGAGGCAGCTCGTCGAGCGATGTAAGCCCGAATCGCTCGAGGAAGTCGAAGCCGGTCGCATACAGGATGGGCCGGCCCGGCGTGTCGGCTCGGCCGTGCTCCACCACCAGCCGGCGGTGGAGCAGGCTCCGCAGCACGTAGTCGGAGTCGACGCCGCGGATGCGCTCGACGGCACTCCGCGTGATCGGCTGCCGGTACGCCACGATGGCGAGCGTCTCGAGTGAGGCCGCCGACAGGCGCGCGCCGTCTGCGCCGATGTAGCGCGCGATGAGAGCCCCCGCCTCAGGCGCGGTCGCGAGCTGGACCCGTTCGTCCGCAGCGAGGAGACGGATGCCTCTGTCCCTCAGCGTGACCTCCAGATCGCCGAGCAATGCGTCGACGGTCCCGGCATCGGCGCCGGTGAGCGAGGCGATCTCGCGGCGGCTCAGCGGCCGCTCGGCGACGAACAGCAGCGCCTCGAGCGTGGTGGACGTCAACGCCTCCGTCGACTCCGCCGTCTCCTCGGTCTCCCCGACCGACACCCCACGCTCGGTCATGGCGCCGGGGAAGGTGCGCGGCAGACGATGGGTCCCCACGGCTCACCCTGCTCTACGACGAGCTCGCGTGACTTCACCAGCTCGAGCATGGCCAGGAACGTGACAGCGACGACGACCCGGTCCGTCACTCCACGCAGGAGCTCCTGGAGGACCACGATCGGTGTCCGTCGGAGCGCGCTGCGGATGATGGCGGCGCGCTCGGCCAGCGTGACCTCGCGTCGGATCACCTCGGGGAGCGGCGGCGGGGGCGGCACCAGGCGCAGGGCGCGGACCAGTGCCGCGACCAGGAGCTCGGGGTCGAGTGGTGGCTCCTGCGGGGCCCGGGCGCCGGCCGCGCCGGCCGCAGATGCCACCGACGCATCACGGTGGGCGAGGGCCATCGTCCCGCTCTCCAGCCGGGCAGCCAATCGGATGCCAGCGTCCCGGAACCGCTTGTACACGATGAGTCGGGCGCGCAGCTCCTCCTCCGGATCGCCACCCGAGTCGGCGTCCGCGACATCGGGTGCCGTCGGTCGGGGCAGCAGCGCACGGCTCTTGATGAGGATGAGTTGCGAGCAGACGCTGATGAAGCTGCTGATGTGCGGCATCTGCTCGTCACCCAGGGTCGAGATCGCCTCGAGGTATGCGCCGCACAGATCGCCCAGCGGCACGTCGAGGATGTCCAGCTCGCGCTGCTCGATGAGCGACACGAGAAGCGCGAGCGGCCCGTCGAACCGCTCGAGGCGCACGTGCGTGGCGCGGTCGGGCTTCGCGTCGGGGTCGACGCTCACCGTCGCGGAGCCCCGAGGTGCGCCGATCGAAGTGGCGCCGGCGGCGACGAGGCTGGCCACGCTCAGTTCTGCTCGTCGGCGAGCCGAAGCGCCTCGCCGACGATCGGCTCCAGCGGGGCGGCCTGGTGGCGGATGAGTGCGGCGGTCCGGGGGGAGCAGCCGGCGTCGATCGCAAGCACGGCCGACCGGTCGGCGTGCGCCCGGATCCGCTCGAACGCGTCCGGGAACCCTGGCAGGCGGCGCGTCCACGAGAGCGGCGCCCATCCGTACCGATCGCCCAGCGACCAGGCCACGCGGTGCCAGAAGCCGACCGATGGACCCTTGCCGCAGTCATGGAGCAGGCCCGCCAGCAGTAGCTCCGGATCATCGTGGCCGGCGGCCCGGAGAGTGGCCACGACGTCGAGACCGTGGCGCTGATCGGGGCGTGGCATCGACTCGAAGAGGCGCAGCTGAGGGCCGGTCAACCATCCGGCCAGCGCCCGTCGGTCAGCCTGGCTGACGCGCCCGGTCGCGTGGCGTACCGCCTG
>JACCXQ010000123.1 GCA_013696945.1 Chloroflexota bacterium
GTCCTACCCGACGTCCGGCCCACGGACCTCGAGCGCCCGACGGCCATCGCCATCATCCCGGTCGTACCCGACCGCGCTCGACCGACACCGCGCGCCCTGGTCGCGGTGGGCCCCGGACGGCCGGCCACCGGCGACGCCGATCGCGGCGCGATCGAGACGCGCGTCGTGGCGATCCCGGATGCGGACGGTCCGCCGTTCGGTCTGAGCCCGCGCGAGTTCGAGGTCCTCCTGATCCTGGCCGAGGGACGCACGAACCGCGAGATCGCCGAGCGGCTCTTCATCAGCGAACGGACCGTGGGCGTGCATGTCCGCCGGATCCTCGCGAAGGTCGGGGTCAGTGGCCGGGTCCAGGCAGCCGGGGTGGCCATCCGTCTTGGGCTCGTGCCGGAGCCGCCGGCCGTCGACCGCGAGGAGTCCCGGATCGCCCGACCAGCGCCCGCCTGAGCGCCCGACCCACGGTCGAGCTAGGGCTCGACCGTGAACGTCCCGTTCATCGACGGGTAGTGGCCCGGGAGGGTGCAGGCGAATTCGAGCGAGGCGGTCTCGTCGGTCACCGTGTACTGGAATTCCTGCGTCCCCTCGTTGAAATCGGGGATGCCGGGCAGACCGGTGACGTTGTTCGCCGCGAGGTCAGCCTGCGGGCCGATATAGAAGTTATGCGGGAAGCCGGCCTCGTTCGTGACCCGGAACGTGTACGTCTCTCCGCTTTTCACCGTCAGGGCTGTGACCGGCTGTCCCTCCTGCACGATCTGCACGCTGGCGGTCTCGACGAGCTCGATGACTTCTCCGGCCGCTCCGCTGGCCTGTGGCGAGGCCTCCGCGCTCGCCGGCGCCGAGCCGGCGGGGCTGCTTGCCGGTGATGCCTGCGGGCTTCCGCCGGCAGAGGGCGCTGGCCCCGACGACGAAGGGGACCCAGCCGGGGCCGTCGACGGCACGGGTGCGAAGGTCCACTGGGTGCCTCCGCTCCCGCCACCGCAGGCGGCGACGAGGAGACCGATAGCGCCGACCGCGAGCGCGATCCGCACCGGATGGTTAGTGATGTTCATGGCCGCATTCTGGCCCATGACGCCCGAGATGCGCTGATACCATCGATCGGTGGCGGATGCACAGCCGCAGCGCAGAGGGGTGAGGCCGCTCTTCGACCGCCCGCTGCTCCGCCGGCTCGCCTGGTACGGGCAGCGCGTCCACGAGCAGCTCAACACGCGCGTCGTCCTCACGGTGGTCGAGGTGATCGCCGCTGTCGTCGTCACGGCCGCGGTGCTTGTCACCGTGCTCGAGAAGCAGGTCACGATCGGCGACTTCGGGCGAACGCTGTACTGGGCGTTCACCGCCATCCTGGGGGCGGACGAGGCGTCCTATGTCACCACGCCAGCCGGTTGGATCATCCGGACCGTCCTGGTGATCGTCGCCGTGTTCATGCTGGCCATCATCACCGCGACGATCATCGCGGTCATCGTCGACTTCCTGCTCAAGGAGGGACAGGGCTTGGGCGCGTCAGGCTTTCGCGATCACATCGTCATCTGCGGCTGGAACACGACCGCTCGCCATCTAGTGCAGGAGCTGCGCGGCGACGACTACCGGCTGCGCGTCGTCCTGCTGCACGAATCGGAGCGCAACCCGGGCGGTGACGCTGTCTACTTCGTCCGCGGCGATCCGACCGATGTGGAAGACCTTGGGCGCGCCGGGATCCGTGACGCGCAGGCTGCCCTGATCTTCCCGGCCGAGCCGACCAACGATGCCGACATGCGTTCCATCCTGACCATCATGGCCATCGATTCGGTCGCCCCCCAGGTGCGCACCGTGGCGGAGGTCAGCAACCCCCGTCACGTCGACCACTTTCGGCGGGCCGGCGTCGACGAGGTGCTGGTGACGTCGCGGGTCGCGTCTCACCTGCTGGCCCGTTCGGCGCTCTATCCCGGGCTCAGCAGCCTGGTCACCGACATCGTCTCGGGCGGCGCGGGGTCCGAGCTATACCGCGTCACGCTCCCAGAGGAGTACGTCGGGCTGACGCTCGACGAGATCAGCGCCCGCCTGCGCCGCGATCACCGGGCCACTCTGCTCGCCATCGGCCGCGGGGGCGAGAGCATCGTGAACCCGCCGAGCGACTTCGAGCTCCAGCCCGGTGACGACGCGCTAGTCGTCGCGGAGTCTCTCGGGTCCCTCGCGCCCCTCACGCTCCAGCGGCGCCGACACGCATCCACGGTGTCGCAGGTGGGCGGTCTCGCGAGTGGTCCCGCAGACGCTTAGGACACCCGTCCCTGTCGCCGGAGGTCCGCCAGGAGATCGTCCAGCGAATCGATGACGACCGACGCGCCGGATGCGAGGAGTGTCTCGGCTGAGACCGCACCGGTCGGCACCCCGATGGGTGCCATGCCCGCCGCCTTCGCGGCCCGCATGTCCCATGTGGCATCGCCCACGTACCAGCAACGCTGAGGAGGGAGGCCGAGCCGCTCCGCGGCGTAGAGGAGGAGGTCGGGCGCGGGTTTCGCCTCCGTGACCTGGCTGCCGTCGACGATGTGCGGGTCGCCCTCCGCCTCCAGGGCCCGGACAGACACGGTCACCTGGTCGGCTCGACTGGAGGTCGCGATGGCCCAGGGGAGATCCGAACGATGCAGGGCGGCGAGGATCTCGCGGGCACCGGGGAGCGCCTGTGGGTCGACGTTGATCTCGTCATAGCGCTCACCGGCGCGTCGATCGACAGCCTCGGCCCGATCGTCCGACAGTCGCCGACCGCC
>JACCXQ010000143.1 GCA_013696945.1 Chloroflexota bacterium
GGAACCGCTCGATCGGAGGCTGGGCGCTATCGCCCGCTAGTTGGGCCCCCGTCACCCGCCCCGGTCATCGCCGGCCGCCACCACCAGCGACGTGCCCACAGGGGCAGGCACGTTCATCGTCTCATCCCTCGACATGGTGCGCAGAGTCTACGGCGGCAACGCTCACTCAGCCGGGGGCGGCGAGGTCGCGGCGGGGAAAGACGAACCAGGCATACGCCATCGCGAGCGCGACGACGGCAGATAGCAGCGCCACGTCGCCGAGCGCCAGGTTCCCGGTGTCCAGCAGCGGCTTTGCCCGAACGTAGTGGAAGAGCGAGTAGCGCGCGATCCAGGAGGCATCGGGCCAGAGCGACGCGACGACATCGACCACGTACATCGTGAGCAGCACCGCCAGGGTGATGCCGAGCGCGGGCGCGAGCCGGTCGAACGAGACCGACGCAGCGAAGCCGATGGCCATGAACGCCACGAAGAGCAGCCAGCCGTTGAACCAGAGAAGCGGCACGTTGCCGACGCTCAGCTCCCCGAGGACGCCCATCGCGCCGGCGCTGGTCACATTGGCAAGGAGCTCGACCGCCATGAGGATGCCCAGGAGCAGCGCCCCCGCGACGAACAGGGTCCCGATGTAGCTGCGTCGTGAGATGGGTCGCGCGAGCAACACTTCGAGCGTCCCGCGCTGCCGCTCACCGGCCACGGCTCCGATCGGGAGCCCGACCGCGAAGATGCCCATCAGCAGCGTCGTGAAAGGGTGGATGAAGCCGACCGCCATCGCCCCCGATAGGCTGAAAAGGTCGCCGCCCCCGAACTCGGAGAACTGGCTCAGCAACGGGTTCCCACCGATGACGCTGGCGAGCTCCTTTCCGAACGTCGCGTAGATCACCGGGATCACGAGGCCCCACGCGAAGAGCGCCAGGGCACAGACCACCAGCCGGATCCGGCTGGCCGAAAGCGTGCGCACGAACAGGACGCGATTCACGCGGCTCGACCGCCAGCAGTCGAGTCACCGATCGTGGTGCCGTCGGTGGCCGTATCGGCGGCGCCCCCTTGGACCCCATCGCCCTCGTAGAACTCGAGGAACGCCTCCTCCAGGCGTGCCGGCTCGATGAGCAGATCGATGACGCTCGCGTGCGCGATCGCCGCGAGGAACGGCCTCACGTCGCCCTCCAGCTGGCACGTCACGAGGCCTTCGCGCACCCGGACGTCGCTGATGCCAGCGACGCCGTCGAGTGGCGGCGGCGGCCCGTCGAGGCGCATCTCCACGCGGCGTCGTCTGCGTTGCAGGAGGGCGTCGACGTCGGACAACGCAACGAGCCGGCCGGCGCGGATGATCGCGACGCGGTCGCACACCCGCTCGACCTCGGAGAGGACGTGGGACGAGAAGAAGATCGTGCGTCCCTCCCGGCGCAGCTCATCCAACACGTCGTAGAAGGCTCGCTGCATCAACGGGTCCAGCCCCTCGGTCGGCTCGTCGAGGATGGCCAGCTCCGGATCGTGCTGGAGTGCTTGGACGATGCCGATCTTCTGGCGCATGCCGCGCGAGTAGTCGCGAACGGGGCGGCGCAGCGTCGCCGTCGCGAGCTCCAGGCGATCGAGCAGAGACGCGCGGCGAGTGGGATCCCGGCCGGAAAGGTCGGCCAGGTAGTCGAGGAGCCCTTCACCGGTCATGGTGTCGTAGAGCGCGATCCCGCCGGGCAGATAGCCGACAGCCCGCCGGATGCCCAGGCCGTCGGTCTCGATGTCGTGACCGAGAACGGACGCCCGCCCAGCACTGGGGTGCAGGTATCCCAGGAGGAGCCGGATCATGGTGCTCTTCCCGGCGCCGTTCGGCCCCAGGAAGCCGAATATCTCGCCGCGCCGGACTTCGATCGACAGGCCTTCGAGCGCTCGCACGACCGGCGACGAACCGAGCGGTCCCCGGCGGTGGCCGCCGTATCTCTTGGACAGGCCGTCAGTGGCGATCGCGGGCGCGTGCCCGCGTCCATCCGTCATCGTTCCTGACCGAGCGGGATCTACAGGTCGTGTGCGCGACGCCGCACGAACCACCAGCCCACGGGCAGTAGCCCCGCCGCGATGGCCAGTTTCAGCAGATCGCCCGGGATGAACGGATAGAGCCCCGCCTGGAGCGTCTGCGGGATCGTCAGGTGGGCGGCAACGGCGAGCCATGGCACGCCGACGACGTAGATCGCGACGTTGGCGATGAACATCGCAGCGAGCGAGCCGCGCAGCGTCCTGTCCCAGCCATGCTCGGCCAGCGTCCCAGCGATCGCGCCCGCGAAAACGAAGCCCACGAGATACCCACCCGTCGCGCCCAGCACGACCCGGCCCTGCGCGACCGACACGATCGTGTCCATCCCTGCCGCGTGTGCCCCAGAAGCGTCGACCGCGAACACGGGCAGCCCGACGGCGCCCATGAGCAGATACAGGATCGTCGCGGCGACACCGCGCCGAAAGCCGAGTGTCGCGCCCGTGAAGAGGACCGCGAAGGTCTGCAGCGAGAACGGGACGTACGGGTTGGCGGGCAGGTAGATCCCCGGCAGCTGGATCTGCGGGACAGGGAACGAGACATACGCGCCGGCGATGATGAGCAGCGACCCCATGACCACGAGGACGAGATGCCGCTGCCACGCGGACGCGCGCTCCCCGACCCGGATGGGAACGAAGAAGTCGCCGAGCGTGACGCCGTGCTCGAAATTCGGGAGCCGGTCGAGACGCTCCAGGCGGGTGGCGAACATCGCGAAATGCTATCAGCCGTCCAGGGCGCCCGCGGTCGGCGGCTCGGCCGGCGGCCTCTCGGCGCGCGGCTCGGCGAGGGTCTCCGTGATGGCGAGCTGGAGCGCACCAAGGTCACGTTCGACGAGCTCGACCTCTAGCTCGTGGCGGCCGGCTGCGAGCGGCGGACCGTCGACATGGATGGTGACGCGGTCGCCTCGCCGCACCGGGACGGGCGACGTGCGGGTTATCCGATCGGCTCGGACCGCGTCGCTCGCGCCGTCCCTGGCCGCCGTGATCCGCGCCGGCTCGATGAGGGCGCCGTCGACGGCGATCCGCGGCATCCCTACGATCATCCCCTCCCCCATCTCGTTCTGCGCCTGGAGCTGGAAGCCACGATCGGTGTTGCGGAGGCTGCCCGCGACGTAAAAGCGGCGGACGAGGAAGGCGGGGACACGCATGCGACCTCCGTTTGGTTCGGATCGAAACCGGCGAGCCGTCGGGGATAGTCGAGCGTAGCGTGGTTGCGGGTGCGTTACAGTGGAGGTCGTCACAAGGGGGGTCAGAGGGACGCGATGATGTCCGAAGCGACATACGATCAGGACGGACAGAGCGCGGTCGGCCTCGAGGCGGGCCTGCGGTCCGCGTCAGACCGGTTGATGTCGACGCTCGAGGAGCTGATCCAGCTAGAGCAGCGGAAGCGCGATATGCAGCCCGGCTCGACCGAGTTCGTGCAACTTGCTGATCGGATCGAGACGCTGGCGTCCGTCGCCCTCGGGCACACGCGCGAGCAGGCGACGCTCGCCGAGGCGTCGAAGGCCCTGGCCGGCACGCCGCTCGAGATGGAGCGGCCGATCGAGGCCATCCCGCCCCGCCCCCTCGATGTCGTGCTGGGCGAGTGGCGTGCTGCAGAGAGGCGGCTCTCGGAGGCGGCAAGCGGCTCGACCGACCACGACGTTGCGCAGGCGGACGCCCATCGACTCCGCGATGAGTACCGCCGCGCCCAGGAAACAGCGCGCTCCGCAGCGCTCGAGGCGCCTGACCGCTAGACCGAGCCCCGGCCCAACCCCGCTAGACTCTCGTCCCTGCGGTGGCCTTAGCTCAATCGGTGGAGCATCGGATTGTGGCTCCGAAGGTTACGGGTTCGATCCCCGTAGGCCACCCCACACCCCCCGAGACGATCCGGACCATCGGGGCGCGTACGTTCGTCCGATTGCATCCCTGGGCGTGGCCGGAGGATGCTGGCCTCCGACGGGAAACCTGGATGCGCGACCCGACAAACAGTCGGGCCCCCCGCGCGCCGTGCCGCTGGCGATACCACCCGCCGATGTCGAGCCGAGCAGGCGCCTGAGGCGCTCGCCGCTCGTAGGGGCGTCCTGACGGGATGTCCACCAAGGTGCCGAGCGGCGCTTTGGGGAGAGGCAGGTATCGATGCGTCGACGCATCATCGGGGCGGCAGTAACGGCCGCCATGCTCCTTTCGGCCTTCGCCATCAGCCCGGTCGCGGCCGCGCAAGCACCGGTCGGTCTTGGGACCGCTGGCGCCTATGCCGTCCTGGCTGGCTCGACGGCCACCAACACCGGCCCCACCGTCGTGAACGGCGATCTCGGCGTGAGCCCGGGTTCCGCGGTCGTCGGATTCCCACCCGGACTGGTGAACGGGACGATCAACGCGGGTGACGCCGCCGCAGCGCAGGCCCAGTCGGACCTCACCATCGCCTACAACGATGCCGCCGGCCGCGCCTGCGACGTCGACCTCACGGGCCAGGATCTGGGCGGCCTGACGCTCACCGCCGGCGCGTATTGCTTTTCGTCGTCGGCCCAGCTGACCGGCACGGTCACGCTCGATGCGCAGGGCGATCCGAACGCTGTCTTCATCTTCCAGGTGGGGACCACGCTGACGACCGCGTCGGCCAGTAGCGTGAGCCTCATCAACGGCGCGCAGGCCTGCCGGGCCTACTGGCAGATCGGCAGCTCAGCCACCCTGGGCACCGCGACGTCTTTCATCGGCAACATCCTTGCCCTGCAATCGATCACCCTCACGACCGGCGTGACGGTCGACGGCCGGGCGCTCGCCCGGAACGGCGCGGTCACCATGGACACCAACGTCATCACGCGAGCCACGTGCGTGCCGCCGGAGACGACGGAATGCACGAGCACTCTGACCGGCGGCACCTATGAAGCCATCTCCGTGCCGGATGGTGAGACCTGCACCCTGCTCGGCGTGACCGTCGAGGGTGACGTGACGGTCGGCGACGACTCGAAGCTCGTCACGAAGGCAGGGACCGAGGTCGGCGGGGACGTCACGGGCGTGGGAGCCCAGGCCGTCCAGCTGTACAACACGAACGTGGCCGGGGACGTCGACCTTTCGGGCACGACCGGACAGATCATCATCGGCCCGAACACATGTTCGGTCGATCCCACCGTCGGCGGCAGCATCCGTCTGCACGACAACTTCGGGAGCATCGCCGTCTGCCAGGTGTCGGTCGGGGAACGCCTCGTCCTGCGGCGTAACCAGGGTTCGATCGGGCTCTTCGCCAACATCGTGGCCGAGAACCTGATCGTCAGCGACAACACCGGGCCGGCCATCCGCATCCGCGGGAACACCGTGTCCGGCTACGTGCTCGTCAACCGGAACACGCTCACCGAGCTCCTCGCCATCCGCGGCAACGACGTGGCCGGCGACCTGAGGTGCTTCGGCAACACGCCATCCCCCATGCACTCGCGCAACACCGTCGGCGGGCTGCGGCTGGGGCAGTGCTCCGACCCGGAGTAGTCCCTGCCCTCACAGGCGAAGCCCCCGGTCCCGTTGGCCGGGGGCTTCTTCATGCCCGGATCGTCCGAGCCGCCGGGATGCGTTTCCAGGTGCTCACGCCGATCCTGTCTGGGCATGCGGCGCATGGACCGGCTTCGACTCTGGCGAGCCACGCTGCCGCAGGAAGATCGACAGGACCACGATCGCCGCCACGGCGAGGAACTCGCTCTGCCAGTTCTGGAACGACTCGAACCAGAAGCGCGAGGTGCCCAGGTACTGGAACATCGTGACGGCCTCGCCCCC
>JACCXQ010000180.1 GCA_013696945.1 Chloroflexota bacterium
GCGGGCTCTCGAAGTAGTTGAAGACGCCGCTCGTGTGGGTGAGCAGATGTCGGAGGGTGATGCGTCCCGCCCGCGGGAAATCGGGGAGGTAGCGCGCCAGCGGATCGTCGAGTGAGAGGACGCCCTCTTCGGCGAGCTTGAGGATCAGCGCGGTGACGAATGTCTTGGTGATGCTCGCAACGCCGAAGACGGTCTCCGTCGTCACGGCTCGCGGGGGCTGTAGCGAAGCCAACCCCGACACGCCGGTCCAGAGCTCACCGGTGGGCAGCCGTATCGCGACCGACAGCCCGGGCAAAGGCACGTTGGCCACCGCATCGTCGAGCGCGGCCTGGAGCGCTGCGGCGCGCGTCGCGTCGATCGTTGCTGGGACCGCACCGACGGGGGAGGGATGGGGTGTCGGAGGTGATTCGCTCGGAGGCGGGGAGGGGGCGTCGGAGGGTGCACCGCCTGAACCTGGGGCGCGCGTCGGGTCCGGCGATCCCGGGAAGACGGACGCTGCGGACGGCGAGGCTGCCGCGGAGGACGCGGGGGCCGTGGAAGGCGTGGCCGCCGGTGGGGCGACGGGCGCCGTCGAGCAGGCCATCGCGAGCATGGCGATCAGCCCCCAGAGGACGGGGGATCTGCGCGGTGGGTGCCTGTGGGATGGCTGACGGACGTGCGGCATCGGCCCTCACGAGCGGCGTGCCCGCGCACGCTGCGTGATGCTGGCTGGGGAAGTGCCCACGTTACACTGCACCGGCCATGGCCATCCAGCCGCTGCCGTCGGAGGCGAAGCCAGAGCGGCGTCCCACCGCTGGGGCCGTCGCCTTCACCCCGCGCGCCCTGGACGCCGCCGAGCGAAAGCTCGAGCGCGAGGTCCTCTCCCATCATCCCAACGCGGACACCGCGCCGATCGGTTCCGCGTACCGGTTCGCCCGCGACGCGCACGGGGACCAGAAGCGCGCCAGCGGTGAGCCGTACATCACGCACCCGCTGGCGGTCGCGCAGCTCCTCGCCGAGCTCGGACTTGACCCGGTGGCCGTCCAGGCGGCTCTCCTCCACGACATCCCCGAGGACACGGACTACGCCCTCGACGATCTCGAAGAACGCTTCGGCCCCGAGGTCGCGCGGCTCGTCGACGGCGTCACGAAGCTCTCGAAGTTCGGATCGGCCCGGACCCACGAGGAGCAGCAGGCCGAGAACATCCGCAAGATGTTCCTGGCCATGGCCGAGGACATCCGCGTCGTCCTCATCAAGCTGGCCGACCGGCTCCACAACATGCGGACCCTGGCTGCGCTGCCCGTCGAGAAGCAGCAGCGCATCGCGAGGCAGACCGCTGAGATCTACGCCCCGCTCGCCGAGCGGCTGGGTATCTGGCAGATCAAGTGGGAGCTGGAGGACCTGGCGTTCAAGACGCTCGAGCCAGAGGCCTACCGCGCTCTCGCAGCGCAGCTGGAGACGCATCGTCGGGAACGCGAGAGCTTTGTAAAGCGGGCGATGGGCATCCTGGGCGATGCGCTGACCGAGGCGGGTATCAAGGCCGAGATCTCAGGCCGGCCGAAGCACATCTTCAGCATCAACCGGAAGATGGATCGCAAGGGCGCCGCGCTCGATGAGATATACGACGTGCATGCGGTGCGAGTCCTGGTCGACGAGCTGAAGGACTGTTACGCGGCGCTGGGCGTCGTCCACTCTCTCTGGCGGCCGATCCCCGGGCAGTTCGACGATTACATCGCGATGCCCAAGAACAACTTCTACCAGTCGCTCCACACGGCGGTCGTCGCGCTCGACGGGAAGCCGCTCGAGGTGCAGATCCGCACCCACGAGATGCACCGCGTTTCGGAGATCGGCATCGCGGCGCACTGGCGGTACAAGGAAGGATCCAAGTCCGATCGGGCCTATGACGCCAAGTTGGCCTGGGTGCGCCAGCTGATGGACTGGCAGCGCGAGGTCTCGGACGCCACCGAGTTCGTCGAGGGCCTGAAGCTCGACATCTTCCAGGATCAGGTCTTCGTCTTCACGCCCAAGGGCTCGGTCAAGGACCTCCCGGCAGGAGCGACACCGATCGACTTCGCGTACCGCATCCACACCGACGTCGGACACTCATGCATCGGCGCCAAGGTCAACAACCGGTTGGTGCCGCTCGACTACAAGCTCCAGAACGGCGACATCGTCGAGATCGTCACGACGAAGAACGCGCACGGGCCTTCGCGCGACTGGCTGGACAAGGTACGCACGAACCATGCCAAGGAGAAGATCAGGCAATGGTTCAAGCGGCAGCAGCGCGACGAGAACATCGTCCATGGCCGCGAGGCGCTCGACCGCGAGCTGAGACGGCTGGCGCGGACGTCGATCGAGAAGATCGGTCAGGACCGCCTGACGGAGATGGTCGAGGCGTATCGCTACTCGACTCTCGACGACTTCTACGCTGCGGTCGGGTACGGCGCGGTCAGCGCACAGCAGGTGGTCACCCGCTTCGGCGTCGTGGACGACGCCAATGAGACGGTGCTGCCCCAGGTCGCACCGCCGGTGCCGGCACGGACCGGTGGCGTCCGCGTCAAGGGCGTCAGCGACCTGCTGGTGCGCTTCACCAAGTGCTGCCACCCCATCCCGGGTGATCCGATCGTGGGCTTCGTGACGCGGGGACGTGGCGTGACCGTGCATCAGCGGACCTGCGCGACCATCGTGAACGAGCCCGATATCGCGCGGCTCATCGAGGTCGAATGGGAGACAGAGGTCCAGCAGACGTACCCGATCGCCATCCGGATCGAGGCTTTCGATCGCACCGGGCTCCTATCGGAGATCAGCAACGTCGTGGCCGAGAACCGGATCAACATCGTCTCCGCGCAGGTCA
>JACCXQ010000182.1 GCA_013696945.1 Chloroflexota bacterium
GTGTCGACCCACCCGTGACAGAGCGCCGTCTCCTGCAGAGCGGTGAGAGTCACGGTCTGCTTGCCGGACGCCTTGTTGTGGATAGCGACGACGACCTCGCGCTCGATGCCCCCATGCGCCTTCAGCCAGCCATCGAACGCGGAGTCACTGGCCATCGGGATCGACCGGGAGGTATCCAAAGCTCAGGCGGTGGGCTGTTCCCAGCGCACGCCGCGGAAGCGCCCGAAGTCGGCGTCGAACGAGACCAGGCGGGCGTCGTGCTCTACCGCCAGTGCGGCGAGATGGGCATCGTTGACCAGGTTGCCGGCGGTGCCGGTCTCGGCCAGGAGCCCGGCCAGCACATCGACGTGTCGAGGGGTCGGTTCCACGAGGATCGCCGCCGGCTGGGCGAGCCAACCGCGAACCCCATCCATCGCCTCGCTGACGGTCAAAGGTCGCGGGAAGACGGCGCGATGGGTCGCCAGCCGCAGGAAGGCGAGGAGGACGATCCAGGAAAAAGCGACCGCCTCCTGGCCATTGAGCGCCGCGTCAAGCCACGCACGGGCGGCCCGATGGTGAGCCGATGCACTGTTCACGGCATAGAGGAGCACGTTGGCGTCGACGAGCCGCACCGGCACGGCTACTTGCGAGCGGCGAGCTTGCGGATGAGGTCGTCGTCCTCGAGATCGGCCGCAAGGCGCAGGGCCTTGTCGAGCGGGAGCGCGGACGGGCCCATGTCGAAGGTCCGGGTGCGGAAGGCACGTGGGCCGGGACGCGGGCCGGCCACTCGGATCGCCTGATTGAGCGCCTGCTTGAAGGTCAGCCCGCGGTCGCGCATCAGTCGTCGGACTATCGCGTCGGCGTCGGGCTCCAGCGTGACCGTGGTCCTCATGACCGCATCATAGCATCAGAACTCTGTGCATCAGCACATCATCAGTGGGCGATCAGCGCAATCGCGAAACCCTGACCGAGCTCACGCTTGTCCGCATGGCGCCGCCTGCAGTCCAGCTAGGCCTTCCTCGCCGACGTCGTCTTCGAGCGTGCTCCCTTGGCCACGTTGTCGTCCGGGTCGATCTCGATGTCGTGCTTCTTGGCTGCCGCCACGATCTTCTTGCGCGCCTTCTCCTTGGCCGCGGCGCTCTCGAAGTCGGTCTGGTTCCAGCGCGCCATCGCGTTGCGCACGTGGCTCTCGTCGTGGATCGGGAGGTGACCCTCACCATCCTTGTCGACGCACGCGAAGCTCGATTTGCGGAGGCGGTCGCGCGCCTTTTCACTCAGCTGGGCCGTCAGGTCACTCCCATGCGGGTCGGAGAGGTCTCAGCGTGGCTCGGCACCGATCGCACGGCGACGGGGGCATGTGAGTGGCCCTGCCAGCGGCATTTCGCGCTGCTCTGGCGCCGTCGACCAGGACGTCCATTCGGCCTCAGAGCTGCCAGTACGGCCCAGTCAGACCCATCGCCGTGAAGTGTTCGAGCAGCTCGTCACGGGATGGCCGAACGTAGTCGAGCTCGAACTTCGCGCGCAGAGCGGTGAGGCGTCGCGGTGCTCCGGAGATGCGAAGAAGACCATCGTGTTCGCGCACGTCCTGACGATGTCGTCCCACCATCGCGCGGGTGGCAGAGCCAGGTGGATGAGCGACGTCGCGGCCAAGGGTGGTCTTCGACCACGATGGGACGGTCGACAAGTTCGTCGGCGACGAGGTGGTCGCCACGTTCTTCCCGTTTTGCTCGCAGCGGAGCGGCACCCGGCCAAAGGCATCGAGGCAGCCAAGGCGCTCCTGGTCGCCACCGGCCATCGGGATACTGGCGGTCCGTGGCTCCCGGTCGGTGCGGGGGTGCACACGGGTATCGCCTGGATGGGCGCGGTCGGCGAGGGTGCGCATAGCGAGCTGACGGCGCTCGGGGACTCCGTGAACACGACCGCCCGACTGGCCTCCGTCGCCGTCGCGGGCGAGGTCCTTGTGACGACCGACGCGGCCCGCGCGGCGGGCCTCGATCCCGGACTGGCGACGCGCCGGCTCGAGTTGAAAGGGAAGCAGCTGGACACAGAGGTCGTCAGCCTTCGAGTCGATCCGCCCTAGCCTCCCTCGGTGTACGCCACCCAGTCGCCGGTCGCGATGAAAGTACCCAGCTCCTCGGGCGCGCCGGCATAGATGTAGGCATGGGCGCT
>JACCXQ010000126.1 GCA_013696945.1 Chloroflexota bacterium
GGCGATCGCGCAGGCGTTCTACAACAAGGACGCCGGCGTCAAGCGCCTCGCGACGGAGACCGGCGCGGGGCAGTGGGGCAGCGCGCTCGCGTTCGCGGCGGCGCTCTTCGGCCTCGAAGTCAAGGTCTACATGGTCCGCGCCTCGTACGACCAGAAGCCGTACCGGCGCAACCTGATGGAGGTCTACGGCGCACAGGTCGTCGCCAGCCCCAGCCTGACCACCGAGTACGGCAAGCGTGTCCTCCACGAGGATCCCGATTCACCCGGCTCGCTCGGCATAGCCATCAGCGAGGCGGTCGAGGACGCCGGCAGCCGGGACGAC
Source organism: Chloroflexota bacterium (assembly GCA_013696945.1). GTDB lineage: Bacteria > Chloroflexota > Limnocylindria > Limnocylindrales > CSP1-4 > Palsa-1032. The sequence goes on from JACCXQ010000126.1 coordinate 323, forward strand.
ACGAAGTACTCGCTGGGTTCGGTCCTCAACCACGTGCTGTTGCACCAGACGGTCATCGGGCAGGAGGCGATCGAGCAGATGGCGATCGCCGGCGAGGAGCCGAACGTCATCATCGGTTGCGCCGGCGGCGGCTCCAACTTCGCGGGGCTGGCCTTCCCGTTCGTGGGCCGGCAGCTGCGCGGCGAGGCGTCGTATCGGGTCATCGCGGTCGAGCCGGAGGCCGCGCCGAGCCTGACGCGCGGCGTATACCGGTACGACTTCGGCGACACGGGCCAGATGACGCCGCTGGTCAAGATGCACACCCTGGGCCACGACTTCATCCCGGCACCGATCCATGCCGGTGGGCTGCGCTACCACGGCATGGCGCCACTGGTGTCACTGCTCAGGGAGCAGGGGCTCATCGAGGCGCAGGCGGTCCACCAGACGCAGACCTTCGAGGCGGGCATCCGCTTCGCGCGCACCGAGGGCATCCTCCCCGCGCCCGAGTCGAACCACGCCATCAAGGTCGCCATCGACGAGGCGCTCCGGGCGAAGGAGGAGGGGACCGAACGGGTGATCCTCTTCAACCTCTCGGGCCACGGGCACTTCGACCTGGGCGCCTACGAGCAGTACCTCCACGACCGCCTCGAGGACTTCGAGTACCCCGAGGCGGAGATCGCCGCGGCGCTCGGCGCGCTGCCGCCTCTGGAGGTCGCGGCACGGTAGCGGGTCAGGGGCCGGGCATGGGGCGTATCGGTGGGCGTGGCGCGCCGTGGGCGGGCCAGTTTCGGGGGCGGGGCGCGCCCTTGGGGGGTCGTCGGGAGCAGCTCACGCCTCTTTCCTGCCAGCCGTCGCTGTGAGCGACGCTAGACGGTCTCATGCACCTCCGCTCGCATCCCAAGCCCCTCTTGTCAGCCTGTGGCGGATACTTTCCCTGAACGGGATCGCGTCCTCGCCGCGGTCCTGCCGCCTAACGTCGCGTGGAGCGGCCTTTGTCAGGGAATGGTGCCCACGGCCCGCACTCGATGCAGTCACTCCATGACCGAAGGCGTCAACACGACGGTCCGGCCGCGTCCCGCGAGCTATCCCGGGCAGCTCTAGGATGACCCCGCTCCGGCTATGAGCGACGATGAGCTCGTCCTGGGGATCCCGCGCAGCCACCTGCCGGGTCGCGCGGGCTGGCGGGGCATCGCTTACGGCAACCTCGCGCCGCTGCTCGATGCCATCGTCACTCACGGCACGTACCGCCCGAGGCGCGACGTGGAGGACGATCCGTCGTGGAAGCAGGTCATCCCGTACGTCGTGCTGCGCGATCGCGGCAGCCTCTTCCTGATGCGCCGGACGCGCGCCGGGACCGATGCACGGCTCCACGAGCGCTACTCGGTCGGTATCGGCGGCCATGTCAATCCCGAGGACGGGAGCCTCGACGGTGGCCTGCATCGCGAGTGGTCGGAAGAGCTGGTGGCCGAATGGACGCCCGACTTCCGCCTGGTCGGCCTGCTCAACGACGACACCGACCCGGTCGGCGCGGTCCACCTGGGCATCGTCTACATCGCCGAGGCGCAGGGTCGACCGGTCGCCGTGCGCGAGACGCACAAGCTGGAGGGCGAGTTCGTGGCCCCGCTCCAGGTGCTACGCGTCTACGACCGGCTCGAGACGTGGAGCAGCCTCGTGTACGACTACCTGACCGAGCGGTCGGCGGGGGTGCGAATCGACGGGATGACGCCAGCGGTGCGACGATGAGGGCGGCACCGTCATGAGACACCGCCTCGTAGCCCAGCTCGTCGCGCCGCTCCAGGCAGCCACGCTGCTGCTCGGGGTGCTGCTTCTGCTTGCTGCGCCTGCGAGTGCCGCGACCGCGGGCACGGTCTACGTCCTGCCCACGACCGGCGTGGTCGACCAGGTCATGGCCGGCTACCTGCGCGACGCGATCGCCAGGGCGGAGCGGGACGGCGCGGCCGCGGTCATCGTCCGCCTTGACACGCCGGGCGGATCCGTGGACGCGACCCGCGAGATCGTCAAGACGTTCCTGGAATCGCCGGTCCCGGTCATCGTCTGGGTCGCCCCGTCGGGCAGCCGGGCGGGCAGCGCCGGCACGTTCATGACCCTCGCCGGCCACGTGGCGGTGATGGCGCCGGGCACGAACATCGGCGCCGCGACCCCGGTCACCGGTGAGGGCGGGGACATCGAGGGCGACCTGGGCCAGAAGGTCCTCAACGATTCGATCGCCTCGATCACGGCCATCGCGGAGGAGCGCGGCCGCCCCGTGGAGTGGGCCGTGAGCACCGTCAAGGACGCCGCGTCCTACACGGTCGACCAAGCGCTCGAAGCCGGCGCGATCGACGCCAAGGTCGCGACGCTCGAGGAGCTGCTCGCCGCCGTCGACGGCCGGGTCGTCAACGTCAACGGGCAGGACGTGACGCTTGTGACCGCGGGCGTACCGACCGAGGAGCTGGCGATGAACCCGCTCCAGGCGTTCCTGCACCTACTGACCGACCCCAATATCGCCTTCATCCTCTTCACCATCGGCTTCTACGGGATCATCTTCGAGCTCCAGAACCCCAACTTCGTGACCGGGATCCTGGGCGGCATCGCGCTGATCCTCGCGTTCATCGGCTTCGGTAGCCTGCCGCTCGACATCGGCGGCCTGCTCCTCATCGGGCTGGCCATCCTGATGTTCGTGCTGGAACTGACGGTGACCAGCCACGGGCTGCTGACCGTCGCTGGGGTCGTATGCTTCGCGCTGGGCGCGGCCGCCCTCTACAAGGATCCGGGCACGCCCGAAGCTCCCAGCGTCGAGGTCGCCACGCCGATCATCGTCGCGATGACCCTCGTCACTGCGGCGTTCATGGCCGTCGTCGTCATCGCCGCGCTGCGGACGCATCGCGTCGCACCCATGGCCATCGGCGGCACGGCCGGTGGGCCGACGCTGCCGCTCGGGACCCCGGCCGCGGTGCGCCGCCCGCTCGCCCCGATGGGCTCGGTCTACGCGGTCGGCGAGGAGTGGACGGCGCGCACGGCGACCGGCGAGGCGCTCGAAAGGGGCACACCCGTCCGCGTGGTCGGCCAGGAAGGGCTCACCCTCCTCGTCGAGCCGGCCGACGCCCCGACACCGGCTGTGTGACCATAGGCAGGCACTAGCAGGAGGGTTCGTTGGATCCCGTCACCATCGCCGCGGTCGCACTCGTCGCGGTCGTCATCCTCGTCCTGGTCTACCTGTCGGTCCGCATCGTCAACGAGTACGACCGGCTGGTCGTCTTCCGATTCGGGCGCACCAATGACGGCCT
>JACCXQ010000129.1 GCA_013696945.1 Chloroflexota bacterium
GGCCCGGCCTCGACCGTGGCGGCCATCCCGATCGTGACCGACGGCCGTGTCCGCGCCACGCTGACGCTCGGCCGCACCAGCGACGTCCGCCCGTTCGATGCCGTGGAGCAGCAGGAGCTCGAGGCGGTCGCGGACGTGGTCGGGGCCGTGCTGGGGAACGTGGAGCTCCGGTCCGAGCTCTCCGAGTCTGCGCTGCGCGACCCTCTCACGGACCTCTACAACCGGACTTACCTGGATGCCGCGCTGGACCAGCTGCTGGCGCTCCGGCGACGGATGAAGAGCGAGGACCGGCGGCCGATGGCGGTCATCCTCTTCGACCTCGACGGTTTCCGGCGCTTCAACGAGGACCATGGCCGCGAGATGGGCGACCAGGCCCTCCATGCGGTCGGGGGAGTGGTGCGCCAACGGTTCCGCGTCAGTGACACCATGGCGCGCATCGGCGGGGACGGGTTCCTCGTCGTGATGGACGGGGCGAGTCGCGAGGATGCGGCGAAGGCGGCGTCGGACGTTCGGTCTCGGGTCCGCGGTCTCAACCTCGCCACATCGCGCGGCGAAGCGGTCCGCATCTCGGTCTCCGCGGGCTGCGCCACATTCGTGGAGGCCGATCCGGGCGCGCAGGCGGTCATCAGGACGGTCGAGGCCGCGCTCGAGACGGCGCGCTGGTCAGGCAAGGACGCGATCGTCTCCATCTGATCCGACCGGTCCCGGCATCAGCCGTCAGGCGAGGTCGATCCACATGGGTGCGTGATCGGAGGGCAGCTTGCCCTTGCGCGCGTCACGGTCGATCTCCGCGCCGACGCACCGCTCGGCGATCGACTGCGTGCCGAGCAGGTGGTCGATACGCATCCCCAGTCCCTTGTGGAAGTTGCCGGCGCGGTAGTCCCACCATGTGAAGCGGCCCGGCTCGGGATGGTGCAGCCGGTACAGGTCGACCAGGCCCCACGCGATCAGCTCGCCGAAGGCGTGTCGCTCGGGTGCCGAGGTGTGGGTCGTGCCGATGTAGACGAGCGGATCGTAGACGTCGGCATCCCCGGGCGCCACGTTCAGATCGCCGCCAAGGATGAGCGCATCGTCCGGTCGCGCGGAGCGGGCGATCCACTCGATGAGCCGGTCGAACCAGTCCAGTTTGGCGGCGTAGAAGGGTGTCTCCAGTGCCCGACCGTTGGGTGCGTAGACGCTGATGAGGCGGATCCCACCGCATGTCGCGGCAACGAACCGGGCGCCCTCAGCATCCGGGCCACGTCCCTCGAAACCAAAGGAGACGTCGGCGATGCCCACTCGGCTCGCGATGGCGACGCCGTTCCAACGCCCTTCGCCGTGGTGGGCGAGCTCGTAGCCGGCCATCCGGAACGGCAGGACGGGCGCAGCCTCGTCGGAGAGCTTCGTCTCCTGCATCAGCAGGACGTCGGGCGTGCGGAGCGCGAGCCACTCCTCCACGCGTCCCTCCCGCGCCTTGAGCGAGTTGACATTCCAGGTCGCGATCCGCATCGGTCGCGAGCCTAGCAGCGGACGGTGGCTCAGGCGCCCAGCGCCGTGCTCGCCTCCAGGCTCGCGCCAGCGGCCCGGCAGTCCTCGGCGAACGCGGCGAGCGCCTCGTCACTCGTGGCCGACTCGCGGATGAACGTGATGATCCGGGATAGCCCCAGCTCGCGGAGGCGTGACAGGTACTCGACCCGGGGCTCGCCGGGACCGGGGACCTGCTCCCACCACGGGTGTGCCGAGATCGTCAGCGAGTCGGGGTCGCGTCCGATCTCTTCGCAGCGGGATCGGGCGACGGGGATCGCCGCTGCGATGTCATCGAGGCCGGCCATGTCCAGGTTGAGCTCGTCGGCGAACCGTGCGGCCAGCCGCCAGGTCACCTCAGGCCCGTTGCCGCCGACCATGATGGGCAGATGCGGCTGGAGCGGCTTGGGGACGTTGATCGCGCCATCCACGCTCGCATGCTCGCCGTCGTAGGTCGCGCGGCCCGGACGCAACATGCGGGTGATGACCTCGAGGTGGTCCGCCAGGATCCGCAGCCGCTCGCGTGTGGCGGGGAAGCCATAGCCATACGCGAGCCACTCGTCACGTTTCCAGCCGGCGCCGATCCCGAGCTCCATCCGGCCACCACTCATGACGTCCATGGTGCTGATCATCTTCGCCACGAGTGCCGGGTTCCGGAACCGCGTGCATATCACGACATGGCCGAGCCGGACGCGATCGGTCAGCGACGCGATGGCAGTCAGCGACGAGAACGATTCGAACGTGATCTCCTCGATCGGCCGGGGCACGGTGTGCAGGTGGTCGTACAGCCATACCGATTCGAAACCGAGCGCCTCGGCCTGACGAGCGACATCCATCGTCCGCTGCCAGGCGCGCGTCGGTTCCCATCCGTCGAATTCACCGGTCCAGCCCTGCGGAGTGATGGCGCCGACCTTCATGGTGTGGGTACACCTCTTCGCGACGTCAAGGCGGCCTCGGGGGACGATCGGTCAGGTCGCGCTTGACGGTCGATCCTCATCTGCATACATGTCCCTTTTTTCGTCGATTCGTGTCGAAGTCGGCCATATCGTATCCTGCCGTGGTCCATGACCGGCTCGGGGCCGTCCAGCCAGCCGCAGTCCGTGGACGCCGAAAGGAAGGGTCGGAAGGTGAAGATCCGCAAGGTCGACGTGACCGCCCTGGATCGACCGCGCAGCGCGGCCGGCCGTGGCGCGAAGAAGGCACTCACGCCCGCGCAACGCGAGCGCCAGCGACAGCAGCGCCAGCTCTACAAGCTCATGGATCAGCTCACGGATAACGACACCGCTTTCGAGGTCAGACTCGGTCGCGGCGAGAAGCCGGTCACCGTGCGTCAACGTCTTCTCCGTGCCGCGGCCGACCGCGGCAAGGAGGTCGCGGTCCGAAAGGCACAGACCGGCAACGCCTTCGTCGTCGGGCTCATGACGCCGGAGCGCCGCTCGAATCGCGGCCGCAAACGAGCATCCCGGACCAGCTGACCGCCGCCCCGCGTATCCAGGTCTTCGGGCGGCGCGATTCCCGCGACACGCAGAAAGCGCTCCGCTTCTTTCACGAGCGGCGCATCGCCATCAGCTACGTGGACCTCGCCACGCGTCCGCTCGCGCCCGCGGAGCTTCGCCGTTTCGCGGTCGCGGTCGGCGCGCCGGCACTTCTCGATGCGTCAGGGCGGGCCTATCGGGACCAGGGATTGGGCTACATGCGGCTGACCGATGAAGAGATCGCGGCACGGCTACTGGAGCGGCCGCAGCTCCTTCGCCTCCCGTTGATCCGCTGCGCGAACGAGGTCAGCGTCGGGATGGACGAGCCTGCCTGGAACAGGTGGCTGGCGGGATGACCGGATCGGCGTGACGTACGCTGTCACATGTTCATGAGCACCCTTCGATCGCCCATCTCCGCCGATGATGTCGCCGCCGTTCGACGGCCGGTCGATCGCGCGTCACTGCTGCCAGCACGCGTCTTCCATGACCCTGAGGTCTTCGCCTACGAGCAGCAGGCGTGGTTCGCACGGAGCTGGATCTGTGTCGGGCGCGAGGAGGACGCAGCGGCGCCCGGTGAGTACTTCGTCGCGTCGGTCGCCTCGGAGAGCCTCGTCGTGGTCCGTGGCCGGGACGACGTCCTTCGCGCGTTCCATAACGTCTGCCGGCACCGCGGCTCGCTCATCGTCACCGAGCCGCAGGGCAGGCTGGTGCGCTTCCAGTGCCCGTATCACGCGTGGACCTACGAGCTCGACGGGGCGCTTCGCCGGGCGGGGCACACGGACGCGCTGGTCGACTTCGAGCCGGACGAGAACGGGCTTCACTCGGCCTCGCTCGCGACCTGGCAGGGGTTCGTCTTCGTGGCTGTCGAGCCGGCCGGGGCACTCATGGAACAGCTTGCCGACCTCCCGCAGCACGTCGAGCGCTTCGGCATCGGGGAGCTGCGACGAGCGCGAAGCATCGAGTACGAGGTCCACGCCAACTGGAAGGTCATCGCCGAGAACTATTCGGAGTGCTACCACTGCCCCGGCGTCCATCCGCAGCTCAACCGCCTGACCCCGTATGACCACGGCCGCAACCTCGAGTCGGACGGTCCGTGGGCCGGCGGGTGGATGGAGCTCACGTCGGACGCCGACACGATGTCGACGGACGGCGACAGCCACGGCCGCCCGCCCCTTCCAGGCCTTACCCAGGAGGACCTGCGACGTATCCACTACTTCGTCCTGTGGCCGAATCTCCTGCTCAGCCTCCATCCGGACTACGTCATGACGCATCGTGTGGAGCCGATCGCAGCGGATCGGTCACGCGTCGTGTGCGAGTGGTTGTTCCACCCCGACACCATGGCCCTGCCGGACTTCGACCCCTCCGACGCAGTCGACTTCTGGGATCTCACGAACCGACAGGACTGGAACGTCTGTGAGCTCCAGCAGGCGGGGACGCGGTCCAGGGCGTACGTGCCGGGCCGCTACTCGCTGATGGAGGACATGGTCCACGCGTTCGACCTGATGGTCGCCGACCGCTATGCCGAGGACGGTGTGGTCACGCGCTTCCGACCGCGCCACGACAAGTGGCGAGAAGCGCGCTCGGTGTAGCTGCTCTCGGCACTCACCAGCTTGTCAGGCGGCGAGGTCCGAACCGCAGCACCACGATGCCGACCAGCGCCCCCATCGCGTCGATGAGGACGTCCTCCGGCCGGCCGGTCCGGTCGGGCACCGTGCTCTGGTGGAGCTCGTCGGTCACGCCGTAGAGGACGGCGAGCAGGGCGGCCGCTGCGATGTGCGTGGGTGAGGCCCCGGCCCGCAGCCCCCTGGCGAAGAGGATCGTCAGGATCGCGTAGGCCGCGATATGCGCAGCGCGCCGGACCGGCAGGTCGACCGAGGCGTCCTCGGTGATCGCGAGCCCGGGCTGCGCCGACAGGACGAAGATCAGCGCCATCCAGATGATCGCCGGTGCCCACCGCCAGGCTCCCTCGCGGAGTGCGCTCATGGCGGAACGGCGTTCAATCAGGGAAGCAGACCTCGATCCGATCGCCGACGATGCGTACCGGGTAGTAGCGCAGCCGGCGCACGCGGGTCAGGGCGCGGGCGCGCGCCTTGTCGTCTGACGGTTCCGGCTTGG
>JACCXQ010000236.1 GCA_013696945.1 Chloroflexota bacterium
CCTGGAACCGCTTGAGCAACCGGATCTGCGCCGCGTCTCGGATCGGGGGACCAGCCGGGTACACGCGCAGCGAGAGGTCGAGGCCAAGGACACGACAGATGCGAGCCAACCGGACACAGCCGGCATCGCGGACCTCGGCACGTTCGACTCGCCCGTACGCGGACCGCGACATCCGCACCGCATCCGCGACGGCCTGCTGGCTCATGCCGGCGGCGAGCCTCGCATCGCGGATCTCGGACGCGACCTCGCGCAACAGGCGTAGTCCGCGGCCAGTCCCCAGATCGCGGAGGCGTTCACTGGAAGGCACGTCAGAAAGCATGAACGACCAGGATCTACCAGCACATCACTGCGACTTCTCGCTGGATCCGATCGGGATCGGCCACCCACCGGACGAACCGGAGAACGAGGGTTGCCGTGGGCCTGCTCTGAGGTCCTTCGGCGGCCGGATGTCCGTGCTGTGGACGAACCGGAGGCTGAGCATCGCCCGAGTCGGCTAACGGGTGTTCTCGTCCGTCCGTTCGTCCGCATCGTGGACGCTCGAGCGCTGGACCTGGTCGGATGGCCTCAGGTCGGGCCCTCCCTCTCCCGTTCGTCCGCCAGATGGACGCAACGCGTGACCGATCAACGAGGTGGGCGATCGCCAGCAACCGACTCGCGCTCAGACACCGGCATCTCACACGGTATGCTCGGCGCGATGACCGACCAAGCCCCGCCTGACCGGGACGGCGACCACGCGCCGCCCGACCGAGACTCCAGGGGCACGGAGCTCCACACCAACCGCGTCGAACGGGGTTGGCGACCGGCAACGATCGCAGTCCACGCGGGTATGGCCCCTGACGAGCTGACGGGCGCAGTGGCGCCGCCGATCTACCAGACGAGCACGTACGCGCAGGATGGCGTCGGCCGGCCCCGTGGCGGCTGGGAATACGCCCGGACCGGCAACCCGACGCGTTCCCGGCTCGAGGCCAGCGTGGCAGCCCTTGAAGGTGGCACACGCGGGCTCGCGTTCGCGAGCGGCTCGGCCACGACCCAGGTGATCGCCACCCTCGCCCTTCCCTCCGAGACGATCCTATGCTCGAACGATGTATACGGAGGCACCTTCCGCCTGTTCGAGGGGGTCCTGCGCGAGACCGGCGTCGACGCGCGTTACCTCGAGCTCTCCGGCGACGGCTCCGCACTGGACAGCGCCCTGGACGAGCGGACCCGGCTGGTCTGGATCGAGACGCCCTCGAACCCGCATCTCAAGATCATCGACATCCGCGCCATCGCTGACCGACTGGCGGAGCACCGCGGTGCGCGCGGCGAACGGCCGATACTGGTCGTCGACAACACGTTCGCGTCGCCGCTCGGGCAACGGCCGCTCGAGCTCGGTGCCGACATCGTCTACCACAGCGCCACCAAGTACCTGGCCGGCCACTCCGACACGATCAACGGCGTACTCGCCACGTCGCGCGCGAATCTCCACGAGCGGCTCGCGTTCCTGCAGAACGCCATCGGCGCTGTTCCCGGACCATTCGATTGTTTCCTCGTCCTGCGCGGCATCCGCACCCTTGCGCTGCGCATGGAACGCCACACCCAGAACGCGAGCCGGGTGGCGGAAGCCCTCGCTCAACGTCCCGACGTCAGTTGCGTCCGATACCCGGGCCTTCGGGACGGGCCGTACGCGCACCCCCAGGGCGCGATAGTCGCGAGGCAGATGCATCTCACGGGCGGCATGCTGAGCTTCGACCCGGCGCCGCGCGCTGGTCGCTCCGCGGAGGAGCGCGCCAGGCGCTTCAGCGAGGCGACGCGCATCTTCGCACTGGCCGAGTCGCTCGGGGGAGTCGAGTCACTGGTCGAGATCCCGGCCGTGATGACCCATGGGTCCGTGGCAGGCTCCGAGCTCGAGGTGTCGCCGGCGCTCGTCCGGTTGTCGGTCGGCATCGAGGACCCCGACGATCTCGTGGCCGACGTGCTCCAAGCCCTGGACGCGGCTTAGACCAGACGGCGCGCAGCCCCGAGGCTCGATTCAGTCCTCGTCCCCGCCGCCGAACACCAGCCGGTCGCTGTCCCCCTTCCCGCGGAGCCGGGCGATGATCCGCGGCACGTACGGCAGCAGCACAGCTCCCACGGCCGCAAGAAGGATGCTCAGCGATGACGGCCGCGTCACGAAGATGCTCAGGTCACCCTGGTTGATCGAGACGGCGTCGCGGAACTGTTTCTCCATCAGCGGACCAAGGATGACCCCGAGCACGACGGGCCCGACCGGGAAGTCACAGCGACGCATGACGAACCCGATGACGCCGAACGTGTACATGATCGGCACATCGACGAGGCTGTTCGAGAGGCTGTAGACCCCGAGCGTGGCGAACAGCAGGATGCTCGCGTACAGCAGTGGCTTGGGGATCTCCAGCAGCTTGATCCAGACCCGGACGCGCGGCTTTCCTACGCGTATCCTCCGAGCCGTGGAGCGCTGGAAGACGATCATCGAGCCGTTCCGCATCCATTCGGTCGAGCCCATCCGGCTCTCGACGCGTGAGGAGCGGTCCGCGTGCCTGGCGGATGCCGCCCACAACCTCTTCGCCCTCCATGCCGATGACGTGATCATCGACCTGTTGACCGACTCGGGGACGGGCGCGATGAGTCGAGACCAGTGGGCCGGCATCCAGCGAGGCGACGAGTCGTACGCCGGATCCCCATCCTGGTTCCGTTTCCGGGACGCGGTCCAGAAGCTGTTTCCCTTCCGCCACGTGATCCCGACACACCAGGGTCGAGCCGCCGAGAAGATCCTGTTCTCGGTCATCGCAGGTCCGGGCAAGGTCGTGCCCAACAACTCGCACTTCGACACGACGCGCGCGAACGTGGAGGTGACCGGTGCCGAGGCGATCGACCTCACCCCGCCTCGCAAGCCGGGTGAGCTCCTGCCCTTCAAGGGTGATCTCGACGTCGACGCCCTGGAAAGGGTGATCTCCGAGCGGGGCGCGGAGTCGATCCCGGTGGTCTTCATGACCATCACCAACAACTCGAACGGCGGGCAGCCGGTCAGCCTGGCCAACCTCCGTGCCGTGCGGGAGATCTGCGACCGGCATGGATTGCCGCTGTTCCTCGATGCCTGCCGCTTCGCCGAGAACGCGTGGTTCATCCGGACACGAGAGCCGGGCTACGAGTCGACCCCGATCCCCGACATCGTCCGCGAGATGGCCGCCCTGGCCGACGGGATGACGATGTCCGCGAAGAAGGATGGCCTGGCGAACATCGGTGGGTGGCTGGCTTTGAACGACGATGGGCTTGCCGAACGGTGTCGCGAGGTGCTCATCCTGACCGAGGGCTTCCCGACCTACGGGGGCCTCGCGGGGAGGGACCTGGAGGCGATCGCACAGGGCCTCGAAGAGGTGGTCGATGAGGACTACCTGCGCTACCGCATCCGGTCGACCGCCTACCTGGGCGAAGCGCTGGTGGCTTCCGGCGTGCCGGTCCTCCAGCCGATCGGGGGCCACGCGGTCTACCTCGACGCCCGCGCGCTGCTGCCGCACATCCCCCCGCTCGAGTATCCCGGCCAGTCGCTCGCGTGCGCGCTGTACGTCGAAGGCGGGATCCGTGGCTGCGAGATCGGGACGGTCATGTTCGGGCAGCGGCCTGACGGGACCGAGGCGCCCGGTCCGATGGATCTGGTGCGGCTGGCGATCCCGCGCCGGACGTACACGCAGTCGCACATCGACTACGTCATCGAGGTGGTCCGAAGCGTTGCGGAGCGAGCCGCGGACCTGCGCGGGCTCCGCATCGTCGACGCACCACGCAGCCTCCGGCACTTCACGGCGCGGTTCGCGCCGCTGTCCTCATGACGTGGCTAGGGACACCGGGTGAGCCCGTGGACGAACAGACGTACGGCGTGCCGAGCGGCCCCAGCGAGGAGCCGCGCCGCTTCACGCCCATCCTCATGGCCGCGGCCGTCGTTGCTGCGATCGGGGGCATCGCGATCGTCGCCATCTTCCTGTCCGGGGCAGGCGCGCCGAGTGCATCACCCACTCCGCGCGGCGGTTCCGGGGCGGTGCCGAGCGTGGGTGGCAGCGCGCCGCCTGCATCGGGCGCCGTGCCGAGCGGCGCGGCGACATTCGGGCCGGACGAGCTCGTGGCGTCGCTCTGCGCCGCACCGGTCCCTACCTTCGCGGAGACGGACCCGGCCGTGATCGAAGCGCTGCGCGTGTCGTGCAGCGGTGCGACGGCTGCGGTCCTCGCGACGGGCAACATCGATCCCGCCACTGTGCTCGAGGCCGGGTGGGGTCAGCCGGAGACACCATCCCCGTCGAGCGGCGGCGAGGTCTTCATCGCCGTCGACGGCGAGCGCCGAGTGCGCCGATACGTGGCGTCACTCGACGTGTCGTCTGGCACCTTCTCCGCCGTTCGCCTCAAGCGAGTCCGCGTCATCCCCGACGACGTCGTCTTCCGCTGGCCGGTCGTCCGCGACGACGCTTGACGTGGGCGCGGGGTCAGGGAGCAGGCGCCTCCACCACCCAGTCGGCCAGGTCCTCGAAGTAGCGGGGACTGGTCCGGTCGACCGACCCGGTACGTGAGGCGACGCTCGGTGAGAGCCAGGCCTCGACGGGCGAGATCCAGCCCCAGATGTACGGGACCTCGGCCCGGACGAT
>JACCXQ010000283.1 GCA_013696945.1 Chloroflexota bacterium
TGAGCTTCCCGTACGGGCACCCGCACTGCTTCGTCTGCGGCACCTGCAAACGTGAGCGCGTCCGGACGCACCAGGCGGCCGACCGGGCCGTGGTGTTCGTTGGTGACGGCACGAGCGACCGATTCGCCGCGGCTCACGCCGACGTCGTCTTCGCCAAGGGCTCGTTGGCACGGATCTGCGCCGCCGAAGGTTGGCCGTACCAGGTCTGGGACACGTTCGCGGAAGTGACCGCCTGGGTCGAGCCCGCCTTCGAGGACGGCCGGTTGCCAGCGGATCGGGCCGCGTTCGCGGGTTGGAAAGCCACGCACGCGCCGGCACCGCGCGCCTTCATCTGCGGTCCGGAGGTCTGGGGCGAGGGGCGGACAACGCCCGGACCGGGACCGGGAGGCTGAGGCACCGCGAGCGGCACCGGTCGAAGGCGTAAGGCCCCCACAGGTCATTGGGGTACGCTCCCGCCCCATGACCGCCCGGCCGGACAGCGACATCGCTCCGCCGATCCGATCCCTGCTCGATCTTCACACCCATAGCTCGGCATCCTTCGACTCCGAGCTACTTCCGGAGGATCTCGTGGCAGCGGTGCTGGCGGCTGGCCTGACGCACGTGGCTGTCACGGACCACGACCGGATCGATGGTGCTCTGCGCGCTCGCGACGTTGCTCCGGATGGCCTGACCGTGATCGTCGGCGAGGAGATGCGGACGATCAGCGGTGACGTGATCGGGTTGTTCCTCGAGCGGCCCATCGCATCAGGCATGACGGTCGCGGAGACGGCAGCCGCGATCATGGAACAGAGGGGGATCGTGGGCTTGCCGCATCCGTTCGACGGCCGGCGTCCATCGACCGCGGTGGGTCTTACGCCGGAGGCGCTGATGGAGCTGTCCGCCACGATCGACTTTCGTGGAGGTCCATAACGGCCGTGTCCGCGATGGGCTGCGGAACTCCTATTGCGAGCGACTTCGCTCAACGAGCACGGCTACCAGGTGTGGCCTCATCGGATGCGCATATACGTCGGGCGAGATCGGATCCGCGGCGACGATCGTGGATGGTGATCCCCGCACCGCATCGGAGCTCGTGGCACTCCTCCGCAGCGGCGTGCGACTGAAGGTCGGCTACCGGCAGTCCCAGCCGGCGCGTCGATCCGACCGCTTGTCGACCCTGGTGGAGCGGTTCCGGGGATCTTGACGCCCGACGGGCAGGATGCGTTTCCTTCTAGACTCCGATGATGGATCCGCAGACACAAGCTGGCCACCGCGTGAAGCGACGCCGGCGATCGGCTCCGCTCCGTTCCCCATCCGCGGCAGCCCTTCTGTCATTCCTGTGGCCGGGCCTTGGCCAGTGGTACATGGGAAGGCGCCTCTCGACCCTGCTCTACGCCATCCCGCCGATCGCGATCGTGGTGGCGCTGCTGTCGCTGGCGCTGGGAGGGTTGGAGTCACTGGTCGCGCGACTCCTCGACCCCTCGGTGGCGCTCCTGGTGCTCGCAGGTATCGGCGCGCTCGCTCTCTGGCGCCTGGTATCGATGGTCCACGCCTGGTGGCTGGCGACCCGCCGCGAGCGCCGGCTGCGCGCTGACAGCGATGAGGGACCAAGCCGCCAGCGGCGCGTTGCTCGCGTCGGGGCCTTGGTGACGCTGGCGCTCGTCGTCGCCGTCGTCCACGCCGTCCCCGGATGGTGGGCCTTCGCCTTCTATCGGGCAGGCACAGCCATCTTCCAGCCACCACAGACATCGGATGTGCCGCTCTCCACGTTCCCGCCTTCGACCCCTGCCGCCTCCCTCTCACCCGGCACATCGCCGGCACCCGCCGCTTCGCTTCGGCCACTCCCGACGTTCGTGGTCCCGGCCAGCCCGGTCCCGACGCAGCCGCCCCAAGTGGCGGATGATGGATTCCAGAACGTCCTTTTCGTCGGTGTCGATGCGACACCTCAGCGCCCACCGGACCACCGACTGACCGATGCGATGATCCTGGCCAGCTTCGACCGCACCAATGACACACTTCAGATGATCAGCATCCCTCGGAACATCACGCGCTTTCCCCAGTATTGGGGCGGGACGCACGAACAGAAGCTGAACCAGCTGCTCCTGGAGGCCCAGACGAACCCGGAGCTGTATCCGGACGGACCGATGGGCACGCTGGTCGCACAGATCAGCTTCCTGCTCGGCGTCGAGATCGACTACTACGCGACCGTCGACATCCCCGGCTTCGAGCGGCTGGTGGACGAGGTGGGTGGCGTCGACGTCGTCGTGACCGAGCCGATCGCAGATCCTGAATACGAACCCGACGGGTTCTATCTCGGCGCAGGCCCGCAGCATCTCGATGGGGCGACGGCCGTGAAGTTCGTGCGGTCGCGGAAGGGTGGCGGCAGCAATGAGGATCGCTCCCTCCGGCAGCAACTGCTCCTGCTGGGGTTGCGCAAGAAGGTGAGTGACCCCGCGATCATCACGCGCCTGCCGGAGGTGCTCGATGCCATCGCTGCCACCGTCCGCACCAACCTACCGCCTGACGGCTTGGACGAGGCGCTCTCTCTAGCGCGAGAGTCGCAGGGGGCGGCAGCCGGGCAGGTCTGGCTGGGTCCACCCCGCTATGCCGCCGAGATCCCCGCCGGTGAGATCGACCTGGAGAATGCCGCGGAGTTGCGGATGGACCAGGTGGCGGCGCTATCGATCGACCTCTGGGGGAGCGCGAGCCGATATTCAGACGTTTCCTATTACCGAGCCCTCGTCGGTGCCGCCGCACCTGGATCATGAGTCGACTGCGGGGACCGGTTGCCCTGCGAGTACGGGCTTACGCGCAAGTCGCCGCCACCTATACGGATCGGGACATACGTTCATGCCTGCCACATCCCAGAAGCGGTGTGCCTGGGCGCATCGCGTTCGGCGGGTCGCGCTCGCCGTTGTGCTCGCGACCCTCGGCGCGTCAGCGTCCACGTCGGCAGATGGCCACCTCGTGCGCCACGGCCCGCGCACCGTGCCCCGGGTCGCCCTGACGTTCGACGCCGACATGACGGCGACGATGCGCGAACAAGTCCTCGCCGGCGAGCAGACGCACTTCGACGCGCGGATCCTCGACGAGCTCGCCCGCACGGACACGCACGCGACGATCTTCCTGACCGGCCTGTGGGCCGAGACCTACCCTGATGTCGTACGCAGGATGGCGGCAGATCCGCGCATCGAGCTGGGCAACCACTCGTACGACCACAGCGCCTTCCGCGAGCCGTGTTATGGCCTTCCTGCGGTGACGACCGACCAACAGCGGCGGCGTCAGGTCGTGCGGGGCGCCCGCACCATCGCCTCGGTCTCCGGGGTCACGCCGCTCTACTTCCGGTTCCCGGGCGGCTGCAGCGAAGCCAGCGACATCCAGCTGGTGCGCTCGCTGGGAGAGGTCCCGGTCCAGTGGGACACCGTCTCGGGCGACCCCTTCCAGTCGAGCGCTGAGGTGATCATCGACCACGTCCTCGAGCGGGTGCGCAATGGGTCCATCGTGGTCATGCACCTGAACGGGGCGCCGAACGCGCCCCGCACATATCGGGCGCTGCGGACGATCATCCCGGAGCTGCGCGCGCGCGGATACGAGTTGGTGACACTTGGTGAGCTTCTGGCTCCCGACGCGCCCTCCGAGTAAGTCGCCGCTCTCGCATATCGGCTGCGCTCTGGTCGCGTCAGAATGGGGTCGCCAGGGACATCACCGGCGCCGGCAGCCTGCCCGGCTCCACCACCAGGAGGTATCGGATGGCAGAGCACGGACAGATGGGCCACGTGGAGATCCCCGCCGACGACCCCGACCGCGCGAAGCGGTTCTACGGGGCGCTCTTCGGCTGGCAGTTCCAGGAGACCGAGGGCTTCGAGGGCTACCACATGTTCCGGGCCGGCCCCGGCGAGGTAGGGGGAGCCATCGGCAAGCGTGGCGAGATGGCGCGCGAGACGATGGTGCAGTACGTGTCCGTCGATTCCATCGACGACGTCGTCGCCAAGGTGCGCGATCTCGGAGGCGGGGTCATCCTGGGTCGGACGGAGGTGCCGGGGATGGGCTGGTACGGCATCGTCCGGGACACTGAGGGCGGCGAGATCGGCCTCTGGGAGGAGACCGCGCAGACCCCGGCCTGACGAGGGCGGGCGCGTCGCTCGGCTGCTTCCTGGTCCGGCGGCGTCGGCCCGCGAACGCCTGGAGGGCACGGCGCCTCTTCCCAGACAGATGCTCATGGCACGCGCAATACCGCGAGAGTGGCCACCGTCCGTCGGGTGCGCCACTCCGGGTCGGAGCACGCTTGAGCAGGCGAGTCCGTCGTGGTGAGTGCCGGTCCGGACTTGCGCTCAGGGCGTGCACACTGGGCCCGATGGCCGGGGGTAAGAGGTGGCCCAGTGACCATGGCGTGCGCGTAGGTGCCACGCGCGGTGCCTCGGTGCTAGTAGCGATCACCACGCGAGCGATCGGCCGCGGGCGGCCCTGAACCTCGCTGCTACAGCCCATGAGGCGGGCGGATGGCCAGATAGAGTGCTCGACGTTCGATCGCCGGGCGGCGCGCTAGACGCGTCAAGCCGCAGCCAAGCGGCAGCGAAGCGGCGGTCAAGCGGCAGCAAAGCGGCCGTGAAGCCGTGCTCGCGAGACTGGTCCGGTGCACCTCGGCAGGCTGGGGATGATTGCGCGCGCCCTCCGCGTTCGACAGCGTCTGCGCCAGGAGGACGTCGCCCGCCGTGTCCGCGTGAGCCGGTCGACCATCGCCCGCATCGAACGGGGCGATGCGGCGCCAGTTGCGCTGGGCACCGTCATCGCGGTCTTCGACGCTCTGGGCGCGAGTCTCGATATCCAGCCGCGCTGGCATGGTGCCGGCCTCGATCGCATGCTGGACGAAGGACACGCGCGACTGGCTGGCCGCGTCTCGGGATCATCGGCTCGCAGCGGTGGCGCACAGAGCTGGAGGTGAGCTTCGCTCATTACGGGGATCGGGGATCGATCGACATCCTGGCCTGGCATGCGTCGACGCGAGTCCTGCTCGTCGTCGAGATCAAGACAGAGCTCGGGTCGATCGAAGGCACCCTGTCCGCTCGACGTGAAGGTGCGTTCGGCGACACGCATCGGGCGCGAACGATTCGGTCGGCAGGCAGTGGACGTGGCTCGCCTGGTCGTCCTGCCTGAGGAGAGCACGGCCCGACGCTCAGCGGCCCGGCATGCGGGCGTACTGGACGTGGCGCTCCCGCATCGCTCGAGGGAGGTGCGGCGGTGGTTGCGGGCGCCGGTCGGTCCGCTTGCCGGCCTCTGGTTCCTCTCAGATGTCCATGGCATGACCCATACGCGGAACCCGTCTGCGGTGCAGCGTGTTCGCCGACCCGGGCCACGCTCAGAGACGACCGAAGATCGCGTCGGACCGGCTCGCAACCAGCCGATGAGCCACGTACCGCTCGCCAGAGAGACAAGCGACAGGAGAATGGGCTCAGACGGGAGATAGAGGTCGCCACGGAGACAGGTGACGGGAACAGGGGCCACGGGCGTCCAGCGCTCGCCACGGAGACAGGTGACGGGAACAG
>JACCXQ010000303.1 GCA_013696945.1 Chloroflexota bacterium
GCCAGGGGTAGACCACTGGGACGCCGCGACCGCCGAGGCCGAGCCCTCGGCACGTGCCGGTGTCGTTGGTGCGTTCGTGCGCTCGGCGGGCGGCCTCGACACGGCCGGCTTCTGCGAGACCACGGGGACCGAGACGGCGTTCGTCGGGACCTCCGGTCAGCGATTGGCCGGGCGTGCGACGCAGGCGACGGTCGATGGCATCTGCCGCACGCTGGACGCGGACGGGAGCGGTCGGACGACGTCGCGGCGCCTCGCCGACGTGGATGGGGCCGTGGCCGGGACCGAGGCGGCACGACGGGCGCGTTACGGATCGGGACCGACGGATCTCGAACCGGGCCGGTACGAGGTCGTACTGGAGCCCGCCTGCGTGATGAACCTCCTCCTCTTCCTGAGCATCTACGGCTTCAACGGCCGGGCCGTGGAGGAGGGCCGCTCGTTCGTTCGGCTTGGCGAGCCCCAGTTCGACTCGTCGATCAGCCTTCGCGACGACGTGACGGATGCGCTGTCGATCGGCCTTCCGTTCGACGTGGAGGGGACGCCGCGACGTCGCCTCGACCTGGTGACCGGGGGCGTCACGAGCGCTGTCTGCCACGACCGACGGACCGCGACTGCGGCCGGCACCCAGAGCACCGGGCATGCGGTCGAAGGCGGAGCCACGCTTGGGGCCGTCCCCGCGAACCTGATCCTGGCTCCAGGATCGACCCGGAACGATCAGCTGGTCGCGGAGGTGGAGCGAGGGCTGCTGGTCACCGACTTCTGGTACACCCGGATCCTCGACCCGCGCACCCAGGTCGTGACCGGCCTCACGAGGAACGGCGTGTGGCTCATCGAGGCGGGGCGGGTCGTCAGGCCCGTGAAGAACCTGCGCTTCACACAGTCATACGTGGAGGCGCTCGCCTCCGGCCAGGTCAAGGGGATCGGGTCGGCGCTCGTCCTGACCTCGACCAGCTTCGGGCTCGGGGCGTATGCCGTCCCACCGCTGCACCTTGCTTCGTGGAACTTCACCGGCGGCGCCCGCGGCTGACGGGGCGCCGATCGATCCAGCGGGCTCAGCGGATACCCGTGTCGTAGGCGAGGGTGACCGGCAGCCCACCCGACGCGAGCGCCCACACGGCGACGGCCTCGGGCGTGCCCATCAGCCCTTCCAGAGGTTGCGGCTCGAGCGTGTAGATGCCGGCGGGCAGCGTGACGTGTGCACGGCCCTCTGAGTCGGTGATGGCGCGACCGACTTCGATGCCCTGCGCGTCGCGGACGATGACCGTCGCACCGGCCACCGAGCGGCCTTCGCAACCGGGCTGCGGCGGCACGGTCTCGACGGGGCAGGTCGGGCCGGCGACAAGGACGATGTCGATGACGCCGTCTCCGGTCACATCGACCTCCGGGAGGTCATCGGGGAGGGGATCGCCGGTCTCGTCGATGAGGCTCAGATCGCCGTTGCGGGCCACGCCGAAGCGCCAGTCATGGTGGTTGATGCAGCCCGCGGGACAGTCGCCCCACCCGATTCGAACGGTGACCTCGAACCCTTCCGCGGTCGCGAACGATTCGTACCAGGCGGACTGGCCGATGACGTCCGGGAGGAGTGGGCCGATCCCGGCGAACCGCGGATCGGAGCCGAGGACAAGAGCGGCAGCTGCTGCCGGTGAGTCGACCGAGGTGGCCGGGCTGGCGGACGGCGCTGGGGTCGCCGATGGTGACGGCGAGGCGGCCGGCCCGCTGGGCACCGCTGCGGTAGACGTGCAGGCCATCGCGAGCAGGCCGAGAAGGAAGACGGTGGTGGCGGTTCGTGGTCTGGTCATGGCCGGATGACGAGGCGACGTGGCGGGCGGTTCCACGGCCCAGGTATGGCATCCTCGGTCGGACGGGCTCGCTGCGTGGCCCGACCAACGAGGTCTTACATGGTCCTGCGGCGATTCCTTGGACTGCGCGACGATCGCTCGCGCGACGCTGGCGATCCGTCGGGCGCTTCGCCGAGTGGTCGTGCCCCGAGACCGGCGGCCCCCGCGGACGCCGACACGACGACGGTCCGGCGCATCGTCTCGGCGATGGAGGCGCTGCCGGACGACCAGCGCCGCTACGTGGCTGCCTTCGCTTACATCCTCGGCCGCGCGGCGCACGCTGATCTGCGCACCACGGACGAGGAGCGGGCACTCATGGAGCGCACCGTCTGGGAGCTCGGCGGGATACCGGAGGCGCAAGCCGTGCTCGTCGTGGAGATCGCCCGCAGCCAGAACGAGCTGTACGGCGGGACCGAGGACTACCTCGTGACGCGGCAGTTCCGAGAGTCGACCAGCGAGGACCAGCGCCTGGCGCTCCTGCGCTGCTGCTTCGCCATCGGTGCCGCAGAGGGATCGATCTCGGCCGAAGAGAGTGCCGAGCTGAATCAGATCGCCAAGGAGCTCGACCTCGGTGACGAGCAGCTCAACGCGATCCGCGCGGAGTTCACCGACCGGTTCGAGGCGGTCCAGCGTATGCGCCGGCTCCCCGGAGCTGCCTCGGACGGCTGATCAGCGGAAGCCGTCGTCCGGGACGGGGTCGCCCGGCGTCCTCGCCAGATCGGCCTCGGGGAGCAACAGGAAGCGGTACAGCAGCGCCATGATCCCCGCTCCGATGAGCGGGCCCAGGATCCAGACATGACCGTTCGAGAGGTCACGCAGCGCCGCGGCCGGGGCCAGCCAGCGGGCCGGGTTCATCGCGGCACCGGTCAGCGGGCCGCCCATCATGACGTCGGCGGCCACAGCCAGACCGATGAAGAGCCCGCCCACCTTCGGGGCGCGCGGATCGATGGCGGTGCCGAACACAGCCGTGAGGAGCACCGCGGTGAGCACGGCCTCGATGACGATCGCCTCGATGGGGTCGATGCCCGCCGCCAGCGCCGGGACACCGAGGCGGCTCTCCGTGCCGACCACGAGCGACAGTGCGATGGCAGCGCCGAGGCCACCGATGCACTGCGCGAGGACGTATGCGGCGGCGCGCCGTGCCGGGATGTTGCCGGTGATCCAGACGCCGAACGTGACGGCCGGATTGAAGTGCGCACCCGAAACAGCGCCGAACGCGGAGACCAGTACGGCAAGGACGAGGCCATGGGCAAGGGCGATCGTGCTGAGCTCCGGTTGCGCTCCGAAGGCTCCGAACGAAGCGGCTCCCATCCCCACGAAGAAGAACAGGAACGTGCCGATGCCTTCGGCGATCACCGGGTTCCAGGCGTTCCTCGCCACAGCCACCTCCCTCTTGCAGTGCCCGGATGGTACCGTGCCGCAGGCGCCGGACGGCGCCCGATGGGAGGATGACACTGAGCGTTCCACGGGGCGCCGCGGTCGCGGCGAGGATGCCGGCGGGTGCGCGCGAGGGCGAGCTTGCCCAGCCGCCTCCCCGCGAGGTCACTCTGCGGGACGGCCGGATCCTCGGATACGACGATGTCGGTGCGGCATCCGGGATGCCGATCGTCTACTTCCACGGCTTCGGGAGCTCGCGGCTCATCCGTCATCCCGACGACCGCATCGCGGAGCGTCTCGGCGTCCGCGTCATCGCGGTCGACCGGCCGGGCATCGGGATATCGACACGCCGTCCGGGTCGCCGCCTCCTCGACTGGCCGGCCGACGTGGTCGAGTTCGCCGATCTCCTGGACCTGGACCGCTTCGCCGTGCTCGGCTGGTCCGGTGGCGGTCCGTATGCGCTCGCCTGCGCATGGGCCATCCCCACGAGGGTCACCCGCTGCGGCGTCGTCAGCGCCCCCGCCCCGCTCGCCGGCGTGCCGAATGCTGACTATCTCTATCGCAGCCACCGAGCCGCCGCGCGCGCCGCCGGCTCAGCCCCGTGGATGATCAGGCTCGCCATGTGGCGCTGGGCACGCGCCCAGCGACGCGATCCCGAACGGCATCTCGACGAGGCCGTCGCGCAGATGATCGAGGCCGATCGGATCGTCGTCGAGGACCCGCGGGTGCGCTCGGTGATGCTCGCCAATGTGGCCGAGCTGTATCTCCAGGGCGGACGCGGCGTGTATGACGAGGCACTGATCATGGCCCGCCGCTGGGGCTTCCCGCTCGAACGGATCGAGGCACCGGTGCATCTCTGGCACGGCGACGACGACCCGACTGTGCCGGCCGCGATGGGCCGCTACCTGGCCGCCGCGGTGCCCGGATGTAGAGCCACCTTCTACCCGGGCGAGGGCCACCATCTGCTCTTCGACCGATGGGAAGAGATCCTGACCGACCTCGTGGGATGACCCCCGCGAGCCCCGGGATCCCTCCGACCGGGCGGCGCGGCCTGAGCGATGCGGAGGCCGCAGGCCGTCGCGCGCGGGGCTTGGGCAACGACGTCGAGATCTCCAGCGGTCGCACCTACGTGCAGATCCTGCGCGAGAACGCGTTCACCCCCGTCAACGTCCTGCTTGGTGCGATCGCCGTGCTACTCGTCGTCCTCGGGTTGCTCGGCGACGCGGCGGTGACCGCGGTGCTCGTGGTGGTCAACGTCGTCGTCGGGGTCTTCCAGGAGACGCGCGCCAAGCGCAGCCTCGACCGGCTGAGCGTCCTCACGCGTCCCACCGCGACCGTGATGCGCGACGGCGCGGAGCGTGTGGTCGATCCCCGCGAGGTCGTCCTCGGGGACCTGGTCATCGTCCGGCTGGGCGACCAGCTCCTCCTTGACGGCCGCCTCGTGGACGGGGCCATGGAGGTAGACGAGTCGCTCCTGACCGGCGAGGCCGACCGGATCCCCAAGCGCGCCGGCGATGAGGTCCTGTCGGGCAGCTTCTGCGTGTCCGGGATGGCGACGTACGAGGCGACGCGCGTGGGCGCCGATTCATTCGCCAACCAGCTGACCGCGGGGGCGCGGGCGTTCCGCGAGGACCGGACGCTCATCCAGCACGACGTCGCCCGGGTGATGCGGGCGATGAGCCTGCTCGTCGCGGTAACGGCGGTCCCGGTCGCCATCGCGCTCGTGGCGCGCTACGGGACCCTGCCACCGATCGAGACGGCGCGGGCC
>JACCXQ010000315.1 GCA_013696945.1 Chloroflexota bacterium
GCGACTCCCCGAGCCAGGCGCCCTGACGATCGCCCGCGCGCCCGAGTCACACCTACCGGAGCGCCCCCCGTTCGTCATCCGGGCGCGGGTCCTTACGCCGCTGGCGGGCGGTGGGACCCGGTTCGAGGCCGATGGGTACGTCGCGGTCGATGCCGAGGGGCGGATCGATGGGATGGGTGCCTGGAGCGAGCGCGGCACGATGCGCGCTGCCCGGGCGGATGCGGCGGCCCACGAGGGACGGTCTGTCTTCGACGTCCGGCCGTGGGTCGTGACGCCGGGGCTGGTCGACCTGCACGTCCACCTGCCGCAGGTCCCGGCCGCCGGAGTCGGTGCCGGTCTCGACCTCCTGACGTGGCTGGAGCGCTACATCTTCCCGCTCGAGCGCGCGTTCGACGAAGCGACGGCCGAGCGGGTCGCGCCACACGTTTTCGGGCAGATGGCGCGGGCGGGGACGACCACCGCGCTGATGTACGGGGCGATCTGGCAACCGAGCCTCGACGCGACCTTCCGGGCAGCGGAGGCGCACGGGATCCGGGCCGTCATCGGCAAGGTGATGATGGACGAGCGCACCTACGACGAGCGTCTCCCGCCCGACCGCATCCTCGAGGTCAGCCTTCGCCAGTCAGCGGAGCTCTGTGAGCGGTGGCACATGCGCGATCGCGGGCGCCTGCGATACGCCTTCACGCCGCGTTTCGCGCTGAGCTGCTCGGAGGAGATGCTCCGCGAGTCGGCGCGCTTGGCCCGGGAGATGGGCGCGTACTGGCAGACGCACCTGTCCGAGGATCGGGGCGAGATCGCGGAGGTGACGCGCCGCTTCCCGAAGGCGCTCGACTACCTCGATGTCTACGACCGCGCCGGTGCGCTCGGCGAGCGGACGATCCTTGCCCACGCCGTACACCTGTCCGAGCGCGAGCTCTCCCGTCTCGTCGAGAGCGGTTCGCGCATCGCGCACTGCCCAGCCTCGAACCTGTTCCTGGCGAGTGGCGTGATGCCGCTGGGGAGGTATCTGGAGCGTGGCGCCATCGTGGGCCTCGGGTCCGACGTGGCGGGTGGGCCGGAGCTGTCGATGATCAGCCAGATGCGCGCCGGAGCCTACGCCCAGAGCGCGCTCCGGACCGTGGGCCGCGATCCGCGTCCCGTCCTGGAGCCCCTCGACTGGTGGCGCCTCGCGACGCTCGACGGGGCGCGCGCGCTCGGGATGGAGGATGAGATCGGCTCGCTCGAGCCCGGCAAGGACGCGGACCTGATCTGCATCGATCCGACATGGACGGAGCCGCTGAGGGCGGGCGCCGGGCCCAAGGTTGCGGGGGCCGAGGCGGTCGAATCGGCCGAGGGTGAGGAAGTCGACCCGGCCGAGGGCCAGGCGATCGACCCGGCCGAGCTCGCGAGCCGGCTGATCTTCAGGTACCACCCCGAGATGGTGCGCGGCGCCTGGGTCCGCGGCCGCCGCCTGCCGCGAGGCGCCGAGGCCGTGGCGAGGTAGGAGCGCGGCACCGACAGCCGGATCATGCGTTCGGGGCGTCGTCGGCTCGTGCCGTGGCCGAGGTCTGGTCACCGGGTGACCATTCCGAACCTTAGTCCGCTGCGCTACCGCCTAATGACCCCACGATGTCGCCCCTTGCGCTGTTCCTGGTCACGGGCTGATCAGGATCGATGTCAAGGGCGACCGAACCTGGCGAAGCGCGGCGCAACTACCCGCGGATCTGCCCCTGACTGTGCACCGCCTGTCACGAATGGTCACCGGGTGACCGCTTCGTTGAGTCATCGTCGGGCGACCGTTCGACAACTTCGATGGCCCGCATCCAGATCGCGTGTGACCTACGGACGGCAAGTGGGGTAAGCATGGTCAGCACGATGCCGCGGAGTCCCGGCGTGTGCTGCTCCAGTCGAAAGTCGACGCGGGTCCCTCCCGGCACGTCGTCGAATAGGTAGTCCGACACCACTTCGCTGTCGTTCTCTCCGCGAGCGACGACGGTCAGCCGTCGTGGCGGATCGTACGCGGTGATCTCCGATGTGACCTCGGTTGCTCTTCGCAACAAGCGCTGCCGGACTCTTGTTCCTACCCGTAGGTCGCCCGGCGGATCGACTTCGACAGCGATATCGGAAGAGAGCATCGGAAACCGCTCGGGATCTTCGAAGAACGCGAATACCATCTCGACCGGGGCTCTGATGGTTTAGCTGGAGGTCACTCTCATCGCCGCCACGGTAGGGAGCCGGATTCTGGGCGTCAACACCAGCCGCTCGAATGCGCGGCCTACGCGGGCGAATCGCGGGCGCTCGGAGGGCTGACGTCACAGCAGGATCACAGCGTCGCCGCCCGGATCCTCACCTGCATTCAGGGCACGGAGCGCTGGCGGCCCGATGATCGGGAAGCTCGCCTCCAC
>JACCXQ010000325.1 GCA_013696945.1 Chloroflexota bacterium
CGTAGGCCGCCAGATCGTCAAATCGCCCGAGGGGGACGCGATAGTCGATGAATTGCTCGAGGAGATCCGTATGCGGCTTCGGGAAGTTGTGCGGGACCTCGTCGCGGTAGACAATCGTCCGCTTCCACGGCCCGTTGGCATGCCAGATGAGGCGCGTTTCGGCGGCCTCGTTCGGAGGACCGTACTTCTGCATCAGCTTCCCGGCGACTTCGGCGGGTTTCTCGGGCCACGCGGCGACAATGCCGGCGATCTGGGCATCGTCGGCCGTCCCGCGCGTGCCTTTCTCGCCGGCCTCACCCGAGAGCTGCTTCTGGACCGCGTCGACGGTCGACTTGACGGCTTCGCCCATCCGATGCTGCGTCATCCTGCGCCTCCCTGGGTTCCGTCCTGAGCACGAACCCGCGTGGTGCCAGACATATCGAGCCTTGAGATCCGATCGAGCCGTCGGCGCCTGGCAAGCGGCCTTGTAGCCGGGCTGGCGATCATCGGCCGCTCATCCACCGAGCAGATCGAGGCCGGTATCGGTCGCGATCCCGAGGACCGCGTGACCGACGAGACCCCGCCAGTGGGTCTCGATCGGATACGCACCGAACGGGGCGGCCAGACCCAGGCTGCTGTTCAGATATTCGTCGTTCAGGGCCCAGAAGAGGATCCCCGTACAGCAGCCCTTGTCCGGCGCGAAGGAGCGGGACGCGGTGGCGGAGCGCCCCATAGAGTGCACCCGGGACGGCGCCCAAGCCGAAGTGGACGGCCTGCGCCGCCGACGCGCGCTGAGCGTCGTCGAGCGCCAGACCGTAGTCGGCTGCGATCCGGTCGACCAGGTTGTCAACCGCACCCTTGCCATTTGGTCGCACCGCCTCCTCCCAGCGAGTCGCGTCCTGCGCCTGCCCTTCGAGCAGCCCGGTCGTCACGAGGTCCATGAGCCAGGTGGCGGCCGCCCCCGCCACGGCGCCGCGGACCGCGTTCGTCCACGGCGTCCCTTCACCGCTTCGTCTCATGGTCCTCACACCCACGGCCGCCCGGTTTGCGAACGAGCCGTTCCAGCTCGCCCGGGAGATCCCGCTGGGGCGTGGCCGCGTCACGGCGCGGGCCTGGCCCATGCCTGCGACACGCGGCAGGCACTCGCCGACCGTACCGGCCCTTCCCGCGCCCGGCAGTAAGCCAGATGACAGCCGCGGCCGGTCTTCCGGCCGCCAGCGGTCACACGGCGCCCGCGTCCCGGGCCGCCTCGACGAACAGCCCGCCCATGACTCGCGCCGTCGTCGGGAAGGCCGTGATCGTGTCGGCCAGCACGTCGAGTGGTGTCCGGGTCTTGACGGCCAGGACGGCGAGATGGATCGCCTCGGACGCTCCCGGACCAGCGATGAAGGCGCCGACGAGCGTCCGCGATGCCCGGTCGACGACGATCGACACGTGGCCCGTCGCTTCCACGACGTAGCCCTTGGCGGTCGTCGCAAGGTCGGCCGTCTTCTCGAATGCGTCGAGGCCCTGCTCGACCGCCTCGTCGACCTGGAGGCCGACGCCCGCTGCCTCGGGATCCGTATAGACGGCCCTCGGGATCGCGCGGTAGTCGGGCCGGACGTCGTCGCCGAGGGCGATCCGAACCGCCATCTCGCCCTGGTAGTGGGCCAGGTGAGTGTGCATCTCGGGACCCGCGGGGTCGCCGATCACGAAGGTCCCGTCCGCGATCCGGAGGCACTCGTCCGGGGCAACGCGGCCGTCGACGAGCTCGACACCAACCGTCTCCAGGCCGAGGCCCGACAGGGGTGCGGTCCGGCCGATCGCCAGCAGGATCTCTTGCCCGTCGACGCTGGAGCCGTCCGAAAGCGTGACACGGTGGACGCCGTCGGGTGCCGCACGGGCCACCAGACGTTCCGCGCGTGTACCGAGCCGGAGCTGCACGCCGTCGCGCTCGAGCGCGGCGGCCAGGGCCTCGGAGCTGCGGGGATGGTCCCGGTGGTTCAACCGGTCGGCGGAGTGAACCAGACTGACCGGAACGCCGTAGCGCGCGAACACCTGGGCCATCTCGACCCCGGTCGGCCCACCGCCGAGGATGGCGATGCTTTTCGGCAGCGTCCTCGTGGTCGTGGCCTGCCGGTTCGTCCACGGTTCGATCGCATCGAGGCCCGGGAGATCCGGGATGGTCGAGTTGGTGCCCACGGCCACGACGACGAAACGTGCGCGCAGCTCCCGATCACCGCCACCGCTGCCGCCGACGCGGACCCGGCCCGGGCCCAGGATCGTGGCCTCGCCTCGGACGACCTCCGCGCCGGCGCCCTCCAGGCTGCTCACGTGGCCGCCATCGTCCGGCCATGGCCGCTCGATCCGGTTGATCATGTAGTCGCGCCGGTCGGACGCCTGCGGCCACGGGTAGTCACCACCAAGAGCGTGGATGCCGGCCGCGTGGAGCAGGGTCTTCGAGGGCATGCAGGCCCAGAACGGGCACGACCCGCCGAAGAGCTCGCGATCGACGATCGCCACGCTGGCCCCGCGTCTCCGGGCCTCGTGCGCGGCCGCTTCGCCGGCCCCGCCGGCTCCGATGATGACGAAGTCGAACTGATCCATTGGTGCTCCCGAATTTCGGCGTAGAGGGTCATGTTGCGCCTTCCGCGGCCGCGCGACTGTGCGCGGGCTGACAGCGTCGGTTCCGCCCGGAGTGTGACGGACGGCACGTCTGCCGGGCCGACCGCGCAGGCACAATGGGTTCCGTGCCCGACAAGCTCGTGGTCCTGGACGGAAGCACGTTCTTCGTCTCGGACGGAGCCGGCGACACCGACGGGTCGGAGGCGACGGGATTCTTCTTCCAGGACGTCCGCCATCTCGCCCGCTGGTCGCTGTCGGTCGATGGCACCCCCATGCGGGTTCTGACGAGTCGGGTCATCGACTACTACTCGGCCAGGATCTTCGGCACCCGGCCGATCCCGCGCGTGGGAGCGAACCCGTCGATCTCGATCCAGCGGGATCGCATCGTCGCCGGCGGAGTCCACGAGGACCTGTGGTTGCGCAACCACTCGGAGGTGGAGCAGCAGATCACGCTCGAGCT
The DNA here is from genome assembly GCA_013696945.1 of Chloroflexota bacterium. GTDB lineage: Bacteria > Chloroflexota > Limnocylindria > Limnocylindrales > CSP1-4 > Palsa-1032. The sequence goes on from JACCXQ010000325.1 coordinate 3,044, forward strand.
TGAGTTCGGGTGCGACTTCGCAGACATCTTCGAGCTCAAGGATGGCGATGCGGCGTCGGGAGCCACGACCACCGTCGAGGTCGCAAAGCGCGCTGTCACGATGTGGCACGAGCGGGGCGGCTCCCGCCGGGCGACGCGCATCGAGTGGACCGCCGACGGTCGAGCGGACGTCGACCGGCTGCACTTCGAGATCACCCTCGCGCCGCGGGGCGAGTGGCACACGTGCCTGGACGTCTCGACCATCGTCGGTGGTGAGCGCCACGGCGCGCGCAGCGGCCATGGCGGGATCGGCACGCTCGAGCCGCAGTTGCCGCGCAGCCTGGCGGACTGGCTCGAGGACGCGCCCGAAGTCGAGACCGATTCCGACCTTGTCGCCCATACCTACCGGCGGAGCCTCGTGGACCTGGCGGCCCTCCGGTTCCGACCTCTTCCTGGGCTCACCTGGTCGCTCCCGGCGGCCGGGCTGCCCTGGTTCATGGCCCTGTTCGGCCGCGACAGCCTGCTGACTGCGTACATGGCGCTGCCATTCCAGCCGCACCTGGCGGCGACGACGCTGGAGGCCTTGAGCGAGCTGCAGGCCACCGAGCACGACGACTTCCGCGACGCGGAGCCGGGCAAGGTCGTCCACGAAGTCCGGCGCGGTTGGCAGGCAACCCTCGCGGAGTCGCCGCATGCGGCCTACTACGGCACCCACGACGCGACCCCGCTGTTCCTCGTCCTGCTCGACGAGTACGAGCGCTGGACGGGTGACCGGGAGCTGGTCCGCCGGCTCGAGGCGGCTGCGCGGGCGGCGCTCGCGTGGATCGAGGGGCCAGGCGACCCGGACGGCGACGGCTACCTGGAGTACGAGACCCGTTCGTCGAAGGGCCTTCGGAACCAGGGCTGGAAGGACTCCTGGAACGCGATCCTGTTCGCCGACGGCCGGCTGGCAGAGCCACCGATCGCGATGTGCGAGATCCAGGGGTATGCCTACGACGCGCGACGGCGAGTCGCAAGGCTTGCGCGGGTCTGCTGGGGCGACGACGAGCTTGCCGACCGCCTCGACCGGGATGCGGCGGACCTGCGCGAGCGGTTCGATCGCGACTTCTGGCTGGAGGAGCGCGGCCACTATGCACTGGCCCTCGACGGCGCGAAGCGCCCGGTCGATGCGCTGACCTCGAACGTGGGGCACCTCCTCTGGAGCGGCATCGTGCCCGAGGCGCGGGCAGAAGGGCTGCGCGAGCGGCTCATGGCGCCGGACATGTTCAGCGGTTGGGGAACGCGGACGATGTCGAGCCTGAACGCCGGCTACAACCCGATCGAGTACCACGACGGCACGGTCTGGCCGCACGACACCGCCATCGTCGCCGAGGGCCTGCGGCGCTATGGCTTTCGCGAGGACGCCAGCGGGCTCGCCTGGGCCCTCTTCGAAGCCGCCGGGGCGTTCGAGTACCGGCTCCCGGAGGTGTTCGCCGGCTTCGACCGCGAGACGACCGCCGTGCCGGTCGAGTACCCGACGGCCTCGCGGCCGCAGGCCTGGGCGGCCGCTGCTCCCATGCTCGCCATTCGGACCTTGCTCGGACTCGACGCGGAGGACGGAACGATCACGGAGGCGCCGTTCCTCGGACCGCACATGCGCGTCCTCCGCCGACGGCCGCGCTGACTGAACTCGCTCGCAGCGGACGTATCGGATAGTTGGCTCAAGGTGTGGCCCCGAGGCACCGCCACCCAGACAGAGGAACCCGATCGACCCATGCGCTCTCACATGACGCCAGGGGCGACGTTCCCTGACTACGAGTTGCCCGACCAGAGCGGCCGCCGGCGGCGGCTGTCGGAGATCCATGCGGGCGCGGGCCAGCGCAACGACGACTTCTGGCCGTACGGCCGCTCGATGCGCGAGGTGCTGGCCGCCCGGGAGACGTGATCGCGCCCGCCGGCAGGATCACCTCGCCTCGCCGTCCTCGGCCAATTCGGCGAGCCGCTCCGCGTCACGGATGACGACCTGATGGTGGGCGGTGTCGAGCAGGTCGCGCCGACGGAAGTCGGCGAGGGTATGGGCGAGGGTCTCGCGGGTCGTGCCGATCATCTCGGCCAGCTCCTGCTGCGTCAGGCGCGCCTGGATGAGGGTGCCGCGGACGGTCTCGACGCCGAAGCGCTGCGCAAGGTCGACGAGCTTGCGCGCAAGCCGCTGCCCGACGCGCTGGTAGGCCATCGCCTCCAGCTCCCGCTCGGCCTCCTGGAGACGGCGCGAGAGGAAGGTGATGATGTTCACGCCGATGATCGGGTACCGCTCGACGAGGCGGCGCAGCTCGTCGGGCGTGATCGTGCAGATGACGGCTGCATCGATCGTTTCGGCATACGCTTCCGGCACCCTGTCCTGTCCGAGCAGGCGCATGTCGCCGAGGATCGTGCCCTTCTCGTAGATGTCGAGCGTGAGCTGCTTCCCGTCGGGAGTGACGCGGTAGACGCGGACCGTGCCCTTCTTGAGGATATGGATCCGATCCGGCGGATCGTTCGGCGAGAGGATGACCTGACCCGGGCGACAGTGGGTCATCGTCGTCGCGTGCCCGATCGCCGCAATGTCGACGTCGGACAGCCCGCTGAACAGCTCGAGGTCCCGGAGCAGCCCCAGCTTCTCACTGAACCCGCGCCGCTGGGCGGTCGTCACGCCTCCCCCTCGAGACGGACGATCCGTCCTGGCGCGAACGGCGCCCCCGCATCCAGCCCGAGCCGCCGGAACACCGCGGACGGGAGGCCGATGTCGGCCAAGTGGACACGGCCGGCGCGGACTGGTCCGGCACCGCGGAAGAGCCCGGGCTTGGGCAGCGCCAGGGTGAGCGTCGCGGTCGCGGTGACCGCGGCCCCCGGCGCTTCTCCGGTGTCGGCGTCGAGGCCGGACGGAAGGTCGAGACTGATCACCGGGGCCGTCGCTCGTGCCATCCGGTCGACGAGCCACCGGACGCCATCGTGCGGTGGGCCCGCGGCGTGGTAACCGAGGACGGCGTCGACGACGGCGTCCGCCGAGGCGAACTCCCGATCGAGCTCGTCATCCGTCACGTCGTAGATGGCCACGCAGCAATCGATCGACATCTGGAGCAGCGTCGCGAGCTGGTGGCGCCCCGCCTCGGTGAGGCGGTTGACGGGCCGGGCCAGGACGACCCGGACCGCAGCGCCGTGGTTGGCCAGGTGTCGCGCCGCAGCGAGCCCGCCGGCACCGTTATTGCCGGGCCCGACGGCCACGACGATGCGGCGCCTGCGCAGGTCGCCGCCGAGCTCGACGCGAACGAGCTCCGCGAGATGCGAGCCTGCCTGCTCCATCATCTGCAGGACGTCGATGCCGAACTCCTCGACGGCGAGGCGATCGACCTCCGCCATCTGACCGGCGGTGACGGTCGGAACGGACGACGCGTGACTGACCGGGAAGCCACCCGTTATCTGGATCACGGCAGATGCTCCTCGAACAAGGCCGCAAGGTCCCCGGCGCTCTTGATCCCGATGTGCTGCTCGACGACCCGGCCGTCGGGCGCGAGCACGACGAGTGGCGTCGCGGGCGGTGACAGGATCTGATCGCCGAACGTCCGGGCAAGCGACCTGGACACCTCCTGCGGAGCTACGACGAAGCGCCATTCGAACCCCTCTCGGCGAGCGTACTCCGCGAGATCCGCCGGACGCTCGTTGGGATCGACATCGAGGCTGATGTAGACGACGTCCGGCGAGCCGACCTGCTCGAGAGCTGCCTGCGCCTCGAGCTGTTGGGTCCGGCAGGTCGTGCACCAGATCGCCATCGCCTCGATCGCGACGACCTTCCCCTCGAGGTCCGCGATCCGGACCTCCTCGCCGGTGACCGCGTCCTGCATGGCCGTGGTGCGCCAGAGCTCGTCTCCAGGGCCAGTGGAGCTGCCGCCGCCCGAGCCGGCCGACGAACACGCGGATCCCAGCACGGCAACTGAGAGCACTGCTGCTGCGAATCGCATGCCGGTCACGGTGCCAGCCGCGTTCGGACCCGACCGTGCGCTGGCATACACCTGCGAGTGGAGCTCGGGGTGGGCTCCGTTACGGCACGGGCGCAGAGGGGGTGGGACCGTCTCCTCGTCCGCCACGAGGGCAGGGTTCCGCTCGCCCGTCGTGCCGCGAAACAGGAGCCCTCGGTGGCGCTCAGGAAGCTTGGCATGGTCCACATCATGGGGCGCGAGGCCGTCCACCGCGTGCCGGGATGCTGGTACGTCCACAACAGCCGAATGCTTCACGACCTGGACGAGCGGACGCTCGCGGCGATGGCACGAGCATCGACGGCCCAGACATACCGGGCCGGCGATCGTCGACGTCGTCGGCTTCCAGGCGATCCGGCTCCGCGAGCTGCCAACCGAGCCGCTGCATGAGCGCGGCACCAGCCCGGCCCGAGCGTGACCGCGGTCACAGCCCGGTCCCGGGCGCGGTCCCTACCCTCGTATCGACAGCAAGCGCACGGCTCCCGTGCCGGAAGGATCAGACCCCATGAGTGACATCAAGAACGCGACGGACGAGACCTTCGAGCAACTCGTGCTGAAGAGCGAGCGCCCCGTCGTCGTCGACTTCTGGGCCGCCTGGTGCGGTCCCTGCCGGATGGTCGCCCCGGAAATCGAGAAGCTCGCGACGAAGTACGCAGGCAAGGTCGACGTCGTCAAGGTGGACGTCGACGCGAACCCGAACATCTCGCGCAGCATGAACATCATGTCGATCCCCACGATTGCCCTGTTCAAGCCAGGCGAGCAACCGAAGGGCGTCGCCGGCTTCCGCCGGCTCGAAGAGCTCG
>JACCXQ010000036.1 GCA_013696945.1 Chloroflexota bacterium
CGTTCGAGCTGACGGTCCGCGCCACGGACGGGGAGCTCATTCGGAACGAGCCGCTCCCCATCGTCATCACGGGTGGCGCCTTGACGGCGTTCACCTCGCCCGTTGCCGGACCACCGGACGTGATCTCGCCCGATGCGGACGTCACGGTCGCGTGGGACGAGTCGGGCTCACCGGCGCCGGACGCGCGCACGATCCAACGGCAACACGCCATGCCGACAGAGGCCGGGACTTGCGCGGGCCTGGCGTGGGCGGCGGACGGCCCGGCCCGACCCGTCTCCGAGGTCGACCCGGGCGGCACGCCGGGGTCCGGGTGGAGCTTCACGGAGAGTGCGTTCGCCGCCGACGGCTGCTATCGCTGGGTCGTGGCGCTCACGGACGCCGCGGGACGCGAAGGGCGTTGGAACTCCGGGACGGTGATCGTCGACTCGACCGCCCCTCCGCCGCCGGATGTCGTGGCGACAGGCGACGGGGTGTGGCAGGGTGACGTGAACGAAGTTGTCTGGGTCCGACAGGGGAGCGGCACGCTTCGGCTGGCAGGGACCGGGACGGACGCATCCGGCGGCGTGGCCTCGACACGATTCGGGCCGCTGGACGTGCCGGGCGGCTGGGCCCACGACCCGGGAGCCGTCCTGGGCGATCCCTCGGCGGTGGACATCGGCTGGGACGCCTCGGCCTCCGACACGACGCTCGGTGTCATGAGCACGGACGTCCAGGGCCTCGAGGGCGCGGCGCGCACCGTCTCGTTGCGGGTCGACGGGACGCCGCCTGGCAAGCCATCGTGGAGCTCGCCACCGAGCGGCACCTCATATGAATACGAATCTATCGAGCTGCTCTGGGGCGGCGCTCCGGACGTGGGATCCGGCCTGGCATCGGAGCAACTCGTCCAGCGCCAACGCGGCCCGGTCGTGACCAAGGGAAGCTGCGCCGGCGTGTCGTACCAGGACGACGGGCCACAGCGGCTCGTGGGACGTCACCAGGAGGAGACCGGTCTCTCCTCGAACAAGTGTTATCGGTGGAAGCTCACCGCCCGCGATCGCGTCGGCAACGTGGGCGGCATCACGACATCGGGCGCGGTCCTGTTCGACGGCATCGCCCCCGTCGGTGCCTTCGAGTTCCCCCCGAGCGGCACGCACGCGTCGAGGACGAAGACGAGCCTGCTCATCCGCTGGACCCAGGGCGACACCGGTGGCTCCGGCGGCCTTCTCCGGGCGGTGGAACGGGAACGCACGAAACGGATCGCCCCCGATGACTGCGACGGTCTGCGCTGGAAGCTCGACGGCCCCACCATCACCGACCCCTCGCCCATCCGCTCGAGCGGCCTCAAGTCCGGCTACTGCTACCGCTGGCGACTCGTGCTCACGGACCGGGCCGCCAGCGTCACGACCGTCATCTCGGGCACGATCGCGGTCATGCCGCCGGCCGCGCTGTCGGTTCGTCGCGCGCTCTGATCCGCCGCGTCTGACGCTCGGCCGTCGCCGTTGGGGGTATCGTGGTCGCTTCGCGCGAACGCCCCGACACACCTCGCGAGGACACCCGATGACCGAGCTCGCCGAACGCCCAGCATCGACCGAGACCGCGGTCGAGCTCGGCCGCATCAGCCACTGGATCGGCGGCCGGATCGTCGAGGGGACCTCCGGGCGACGAGGTCCCGTGTACGACCCGGCGACCGGCCGGCAGGCCAAGGAGGTCGACTTCGCCTCGGCGGAGGAGGTCGATTCCGCGGTTGGCGCCGCGGCCGAGGCGTTCCCAGCCTGGCGCTCGACCTCGCTGTCGCGCCGGACAGAGATCATGTTCCGGATCCGCAGCCTGGTCGACCAGCATCGCAAGGAGATCGCCGCGATCCTGACCGCGGAGCACGGCAAGGTGCCGTCCGACGCGTTGGGCGAGGTGGCGCGCGGGGTCGAGAATCTCGAGTTCGCATGCGGCATCCCGCATCTCATGAAGGGCGGCTACTCGGAGCAGGTGTCCGGCGGCATCGACGTCTACCAGATCCGCCAGCCGCTAGGCGTCGTGGCCGGCATCACGCCGTTCAACTTCCCGGCCATGGTGCCGATGTGGATGTTCGCAAACGCCATCGCCTGTGGCAACACGTTCGTGCTGAAGCCGTCGGAGAAGGATCCGTCCGCGTCCCTCTTCCTGGCGCAGCTGCTGCACGAAGCCGGTGTCCCGGATGGCGTCTTCAACGTCATCCACGGGGACAAGGTGGCGGTCGACCGGATCCTGCATCACCCGGAGATCCGGGCGGTCTCGTTCGTGGGATCGACACCGATCGCGAAGTACATCTACGAGACGGGGACGAAGAACGGAAAGCGCGTCCAGGCGCTGGGCGGGGCGAAGAACCACATGGTCGTGCTGCCCGACGCGGACATCGACATGGCGGCTGATGCCGCTGTGTCGGCCGCGTACGGGTCGGCCGGAGAGCGCTGCATGGCGATCTCCGTCGTCGTCGCCGTTGGCGATGTCGCCGATCCGCTCGTCAAGGCCATCCGGTCGCGGCTGCCGCGGATCAAGGTCGGGCCCGGCAGCGATGCCAGCTCGGAGATGGGGCCTCTCGTCACCAGGGAGCACCGCGACAAGGTGGCTTCCTATCTCGCGAAGGGCCGTGA
>JACCXQ010000060.1 GCA_013696945.1 Chloroflexota bacterium
CGGTGGCGCACGAGGGCCAATCCGATCATCACGCCGACTGTTGTGGCTATGAGCGTCGAGAGGAGCGCCACGGCGATGCTCGTGGCCACGGCGTCTGCGAGGCCCGGCTGGCCCAGCGGATCGAGCCAGGCGCTGAGCGAGAATGACCGCCAGTTGAGGTTCGAGCGTCCCTCCTGATCGTTGAAGCTGAACATGATCATGATCAGCACCGGGAGCGCGAGGAAGACCACGGCGAGGAACGCGTAGAGCGGCAAGAGCCACCGACCGATGCCGCGTCCGAGCCGCCCCATCGACGTGCCGCTCGGCCGGGCACCGGCCAGCGCGCGTTCGGCGGTCGTCACAGTGCCCCGCCCCCGGTCAGCTCTTCGGTCCCCACGACCCTGGCATAGACCAATACGCCGACGATGATGGCGGCCATCAGGATGAACGACAGGGCGGCGCCGGTCGGGAAATCGCTCACGCGCAGGAAACGTGCCTGGATGACGTTGCCGATCATCTGCGATTGCGGGTTACCCAGCAGCTCCGCGTTGATGAAATCACCGACCGCCGGGATGAACGTCAACAGCGATCCGGCGAACACGCCCGGCAACGCAAGCGGCAGCGTGATCCGACGGAAGCGCTGCCAGCGCCCGGCGTACAGATCCTCTGCCGCTTCGAGCAGGTTGGGCGGGATCTTCTCGAGCGCCACGTAGAGCGGCAACGTCATGAACGGCAGGAAGTTGTAGGTGATGCCCGCAACGACTGCGACGGGCGTGGCCAGCACGCGGAACTCCGGCGGCAGCAGCCCCGCGTCCTTTATCGGGCCGAACAGGATCCCGTTGTCGGAGAAGATGATCTTCCACGAGATGGTTCGCAGCAGGAAGCTGGTGAAGAACGGTGCGATGACCAGGAAGAGGAGAAGACTCTTGTATCGTCCGCCCCGGAACGCGATGAAATATGCGAGCGGGAAACCGATGAGGAATGTCAGGACGGTCGCCGCTCCACCATAGATCAGCGAGCGGATGAAATGCTCGTTGTACTGCGCGACCGCCTCGGGATATATGCCGAAGTTGAATGTCAGCGCGTACCCATCCTGGACGTTGCCCGTCCAGAGCGAGACGAGGAACATCTGGACCGTGGGGTACAGGTAGAAGACGATGAGGTACAGGATCCCCGGCGCCAGGAGCAGGTAGGCCGTCGCCGACCGGTGCCGGCGGAACCAGCTCATCGACGGCCGGGCCTCAGTAGGTCGGGTGGTTCAGAGCCCGATCGCGTCGGCGAATGCCTCTTCCCATCGCTGCGCCGTCTCCAGATCGGTGGAGATGAAATCGCGGAGCCGGGCCGTCATGTCCGGCGTGGGGAAGATGTAGATGTTCTGTGCGAGGTCGGGGTCGAGAGCGAGCATCTCGGCATCGGCACCGGCCACGGGGCACACGTAGTTGACCCATGCCTCGACGACCGCAGCGACATCGGGCTGGTAGTAGAAGTCGATCCAGAGCTCGACCTGGGTCTTGTTCGGCGCTCCCTTGGGAATGGCCATGTTGTCCGTCCAGAGCATCCCGCCCTCCTTGGGCAGCACCCACTGGAAGTCCTGGCCCGCTTCCTGATCGGGCACCAGAAGCCCCTGGACATCGCCGGACCAGGCCATGGCCAGGACGACGTTGCCGAAGTCCATCTCTTCGACGTAGCTGTTCCCGGTGAGCTGCCGGGTGAGGCCATCGTCGACGGCTCGTTTGACCTCCGCGAGGGCCTGGTCGAACTGTTCCTGCGTCAATGTGGTCGGATCGAAGCCGAGCCGAAGGGCGGAGAGCCCCACCGTGTCGCGCATCTCGGTGAGATAGGTCATGCGACCGGCCCACTGTGGGTCCCAGAACGCCTCGATGCTGTCCAGGTCGCCGGTGATCGCTCGGTCGAAACCCAGTCCGGTCATCCCCGATTGCCATGGAGCGCAGAACGTGTTCTCGGGATCCCACGCGCGGTTGCGATACTCCTCCTTGAGGTTCTGGGGGTAGTTCGTCATCCAGCTTGTGTCGATCGTCTCGAGCCAGCCGCGTGCCACCAGCCGCTGGATCATCCAGTCGGTCAGCACAACGAGATCCCAGCCCGTTGGCTGACCGGCCCCGAGGGGACCTTCCAGATCCGCGGTGTAGAAGCTCTCGTTGTCGTCGACGCCGCCGTTGCTGTACTCGACGGAGATCCCGGTCTCGGCGGTGAACCGCTCGAGGGTGGGGTAGCGGTTGCCACCCTCCTTGTCGATGTAGCCAACCCAGTTGGCCCAGCGGAAGCCACCCGTGACAGCGGGGCGAGTAGGGGCCGCGCTGGGCTCCGCGCTCGGCTCCGGCGACGGAGTGTCGGCCGGCGAGGGAGCGCCCGTGGCCGTCGCTCCGGGGGTCGCAGAGGCGCCGACGCTGGGACGGGCCGAGGGCGCCGCGCTTGCACCAGTGCTTCCCGCCGCGGACGGCGATGGCGAGCGCGTCCCGGACGTGCCGCATGCCGCGAGGAACGCGCCGATGCCGGAGGCGGCCATGGCCTGGAGCATCCGGCGACGTGTCATCGGCCCCGCCGCCCGCTGGATCAGATCTTGTCCGTGTTCCACCCGAAGCACCTCCCCACTCACGCGCCGCGCGCCGCGCGCCGCTATGCCTTGTCCTGGTGACGTTCCGCGTCCTGGTCACGATCCGAAGAAGGCCGGACGATGAAGGTGTCGTCCGGTGACCAGACCATGTGGACCTGCTCTCCCGGCCGGTGAAGGCTGTCCTGGGCGGCCCTCGCCAGGTTCTGCTCGTAGACCGTCACTTGCCCGCCGTCCGGCCGATCGACGACGTATTGCGTGCTTGCGCCGGTATAGCTCATGTCGCGGATACGTCCGTCGAGGACGTTCATCCCGGGTCCCAGCTCTGCGCCCTCGTCAAGCAGTCGGATCTTCTCGGGACGGACTCCGATCTGGACCTCGGATGCGCCGTCGAGCTGGCCCACCGGGAGGCGGAGCGCCGTGCCGTCGCCGATGCGAGCCACGCCGTACTCGCCGCCGGCCACGCCATGGGCGCCGCTGGCACCTTCCGCGCGCCCGGTCATCAGGTTGCAGATCCCCAGGAAACCGGCCACG
>JACCXQ010000072.1 GCA_013696945.1 Chloroflexota bacterium
CGGCAGCACCCGGTTGCAGCAGATCAGGTCTGTCGGGTAGCCGTAGAGATGGAAGTATGTGAACGAGCGCTGGGCTTCCTGGATCGCAACGCGCTCGAGGTTGAGCACGAGGCGGATCGACGAACGCTCCGGGTCGGCGAGAAGCTGGTGGACGTACTGGAGCCGCTCCAGGAGCTCCTCGGCGGCGGAGTAGACTCCCTCGTCCGGGACCGGGACGCCGATCACGCGGCGCAGGAGCGGGCCGCCCAGCCGCGTCACTCGCCGCCCGATGGGCGCGATGCGCTCGATCCACCAGCGACTTGCCTCCGGCAGTGAAAGCAGGCGAACGGTCTCGCCCGTCGGGGCGGCGTCGACCACGATGACGTCGTAGGCGCCACGATCGACGTGCTCGCCGATCCAGAGCAGGCTGCCCAGCTCGTCCATGCCCGGCAGGACGGTCATCTCCTCGGCCATCAGCTCGTCCAGACCGCCCCACGAGAAGAGGCTCGCGAAGTAGGCCTGGATGGTGCGCCAGTACTTCGAGATGTTGAAGAAGACGTCCGGCTCGTGCGCCCAGAGGTTCGTGGTGACCTCGGTCGGCTCGGGGTCGACCCTGTGGTCGAGCGCGTCGGCCAGGCTGTGCGCGATATCGGTCGAGACGACCAGCGTCCGGTAGCCGCGGTCCGCGCAGAGTGCCGCGGTGGCCGCTGCGACGCTCGTCTTGCCCACGCCGCCCTTGCCGGTGTAGAGCAGGATGCGCGGCGTCGGACCAGGGACGTCCACGTCGGTCAGCCTACGCCCCGCCAAGGCGGAGCATCGCGGCGAGCTAGGGCCGCTTGCCCCGGTTCTCGGCTACGTGCGCGCTCCACTCGGATGGTCGCGAGCCGTTCGTGGCGGTGCTGCCGTGCCAGCCGCAGACGCAGGTGACGGTCTGGGCGCGGTGCTTGTACTCGGCGATCACGTGCTTCAGGAAGTTGTCGGCCGTCGCGGGCCGCTCGATCGGGGTCGTCAAAGTTCCCTCTGGGTGGGCAGGATGCGGGACATCCGGGGGCTGGGAGGTCAGGAGAGTGTACGCCGTTCGCCCCGGATCGGCTCGACCGCAGACCCTTTCGACCGGGCTCAGCGCCGGCGGGCGGCGACCCGTGGCGCCGGCATCGCGGCGTGGAGCTCGTCACGGACGACGACCATCCGCTCAGCGACACTCGCGAGCTCCGGCGACGGCATCCGCGACGCCAGCTCGGCGGCCCGGGAGGCGATGAGCGTCAGCCGGTGGAGCAGCACGTCCCATGCTGCGTCGCGGAAGGGCAGGTAGTAGAAGGTCGAGGGGACCATCCGGAACGAGGCTCCAGCGCGTCGCCCGGGCACGTTCGGGCCGATGGGGAGCGTCGTCAGGGCGATGCCGAGCGGTCGCAGGCCCCAGGCCATCAGGTGCTTGGCCGTCCTCGCCAGCATCGTCACCTGGGCGATCGTCTCGGTCGAGTGGACGAAGTACCGCGTCAGCGCCTGGAGGGTCGTCTCGTAGACCGCATCGAACAGGTCGGCGACCTCCGTCGTGAACGGGTCCGTGATGAGCGTCACCTCGGCATCCGCGTCATCCGGCTCGTCGATGTATGCGGCCACGACGTCGCGGGCCGGCTCGAACGCCGGGTCGGCTGCGCGGACCGCCCTCAGCTCGTCGAGGATGCCGTGGAAGATCCCGAAGTGGGCCGTCCGCCAGTCCCCCCGGGCACCCTCGCCCTGCTCGACGATGTGGTCGACCACCCGACCGACCGATGCCAGGTCGGTCACCTTCATGATCTCCGGCCAGCGGAACGCCTCGGCCCGCGCCTGCGCTCGAAGCGGTCCGAGGAAGACGGCGTCCTCGCCATCCCGGTCGACGAGGCGCCGGAAGCCGTCCTCGATGCCGTGGTAGAGCTGGCTGACCGTCGCGTAGTCCTGCTGGAGGGCAGACAGGGCTCGCCCGTCGCGCAGTGGCTCGGCCTCGTCGAGTGCCCGGAACCCTTCCGCGTCCTCCATGACCATGCCCTCCGGCCGCTCGAGGTAGATGAAGTGACGCAGGGCCAGCTCCCCGAACGGCACGAGCGCTATCTGGACGCCGGGCGGGTACCAGCCCGACAGGATCGGGAAGTTGGGACGGTCGAAGTGCGGAGCGGCGCCCACGGCCGCGAGCAGGTTCGTGGCAAGGGCGAGGTGGAGCATCTCCTGCATCACGACGCCCTCGATGGCCGATTCCCACGCTCGGATCCGCTCGAGTTGCTGGGCGGTGACACCCTCTTCGGTCGAACGTTTGAGGCTCCACTGCGCGAACAGGTACTCGCACATCAGGCCGTGCTCCAGCTCCGCGGCCTGCGTCAGGAGATAGACGAGCTGTTCGCGGCTCTCGACCTGCAGTGACCCTGCGGCGTCCGTGCCCGCCGACGCCGGGTCCGTTCGGCCTGCCGTTGCGCGTCGGGGATCATGGCGCGTCGGCACGGTCACGGTGGCGTCACCTTCACGGGGCCGCAGAGTGCAGTGAGACTCCGGCGGCCCGAGCGTCGTCAGCGAGCGTCGCCAATGCGTCATCGCTGGTGGCCGAGGCCGGAAGCAGCGCCATGACGCGCTGGACGCCAGCGTCGCGGTAGGCAGACAACAGGTCGATGCGCTGCCGACCACCGTGCTGGATGACGGCCCGGTCGATGTTGACCGAGATCCGCAGCGACGCTGGATCCCGGCCGATCTCCTCGCACCGTGATGCGATGACCGGGAGCGCTTCGGCGACCTGGTCCGGTCGCAGCCAGTCCAGGTTGAGCTCGTCGGCATGGCGGGCCGCGAGGCGCCACGTGACGTTGGGGCCGTTGCCGCCGACCATCATCGGCACGCGCGGCTCCTGGAGGCCGCGTGGGACGTTGATCGCACCGTCGACCGAGGCATGCTCGCCATGGAACGTGGCGCGCCCCGGGCCTAGCATCCGGGTGATGACTTCCAGCTGGTCCCCGAGCATCTGCAGCCGTTGGCGGGTCGGCGGGAAGTCATATCCATAGGCTCGCCACTCGTCCTCCTTCCAGCCGGCGCCGATGCCCAGGATCATGCGCCCGCCGCTGATCACATCGAGCGTCCCGATGATCTTGGCCGTCAGCGCGGGGTTGCGGAATCCGGCGCACAGCACCACGTGGCCCAGCAGGACGCGATGGGTGACCGCCGCAAGCGCCGCGAGCGTGATGAACGATTCGAACGTGATTTCGTCGATCGGTTCGGGCACGGTCTGGAAGTGGTCGAAGACCCACAGCGACTCGAAGCCGAGCGTCTCGGCCTGATGCGCGACGGCCAGCGTGCGCTCCCATGCGTCGCGCG
>JACCXQ010000081.1 GCA_013696945.1 Chloroflexota bacterium
TCATCGTCATGTCAGGCACGTATCCCTTTCGACGTGGTGAGTCTGGAGACGAGGACGAATGTAAGGTCGATGAGGATGGCGATGATGATGATGCCGAGGATGGCACTGAGGACCTGTGGGACGGAGACCGGTGAACCGAATCGTGCAAGCGCCCGGAAGATGTCCTTGCCCAGACCCGGTCCGTTGACCACTGCGGCGATGGCCGCGATGCCCACGGTGATCACCGCCGCCACGCGGACGCCGGTGATGATGACCGGCCAGGCGAGGGGCAGCTCGATCCGAAAGAGCCGTCGGTACCGACCCATCCCCATCCCCTGCGCCGATTCCACGACCGCAGGGTCCACGCTGCGCAGTCCGACGACCGTATTACGCACGATCGGCAGCAGGCCATACATGACGAGCGCGGTGATGGCTGGGGTCGTCCCGAGGCCGAGGACGGGGACGAGGAGCCCGAACAGTGCGAATGACGGGATCGTGAGGAAGATCCCGGTGATCCTCAGGGCCATTCGCCTCGGGGCGCCCGTCCGGTAGGTGAGCACCCCGATGGTGACCCCGAGGATCGTCGCCAATGTGACCGAGATGAGCACGATGGTCGCGTGCTCGAGAGTCAGTGCGAACAGTCGATCGCCCTGGTCAGCGAGATACTCGAGGAAAACGTCCATCAGCCTGCGCTCGCCCTGGCCGCGAGGCTGGTGGGCCGGTCAGCGTCCCAGCCGAGCTGCACGGACAGCCCGTCGGCGGCGGCCTTGATGGCCTGACCGGCGAGCGGGAGGCGACCCCACAGCCGGAACTTGGGTGCCGACACGTTGAGCGCGGCCACGACGCCGCCCCGGAAGTCGCGGACGGGCGCAGCCGCCGCCACCAGGCCCGGCTCGAACTCTTCGTCGACGATGGCGTAGCCTGTGCGCCGCGCGACAAGGATGCGCGCGTGCAACTCCCCGACGTCGGTCGGGGAGTTCGGTCCACCGCCGCCGAACGCGACGCCGGCGAAGAGTCGCTCGAGCTCGTCACGCTCGAGATCGATGAGCAGGGCCCGCCCGGACGAGGTGTTGTGGGCCGTCACGAGGCTGCCCGCCCACGCCACCGTCTGGACCGCGTGCGGCGGCGAGTCGGTGAGGATCGTCAATACCTGGTGGCCCTGGAGGACCGAGAGGTGGATCCGTTCCCCAAGGTCCTTCTCCACCAGCCGGCGGAGGATAGGCGCGCCCGCCGCGAGGAGCCGCTGATCGGCTGCCCTGGCGGCGAGAGCGAACACATGCCACCCGATGCGGTAGGCCATCGATCCAGCGTCGCGCTCCACGAAGCCCGCATCGGCGAACACCCGGAGGGTTCGGGAGACCTGGCTCTTGTCGCGTCCCAGATGGGCCGCCAGCCGGTTGACGCCCCACCCGCCGTGGGCCACGGCGTCGTCCGACGCGAGGGCGTCAAGTATCTCGAGTGCGCGACGGAGACTGCTCGGGGGCTCGTCTGTCACCCTCGCACGGTGCCAGATTGATGCGTCAGATGCAATACCTGCCGCACTAAATGCAACAGGTCTACGATGGCGCGGCATGTGTGGCATCGCCGGGATCTGGGGGTCGTCCGACCGTGACCTCGTGGTGCGCGCCATGGACGGCCTTCGGCACAGGGGCCCTGACGGTTCCGGGACGCACGTCCAGCCGAATGGCGTGCTCGGTCACCGGCGGCTCGCGATCATGGATCCGGAGGGTGGCGCTCAGCCGCTCTATGGCGAAACGGGGGGCATGGCCATCGTCGCCAACGGCGAGATCTACGACTTCCCGGCTCTGCGTCGCGAGCTGATCGGTCGCCACACGTTCGTGACGACCAGCGACACCGAGGCCATCCTCCATCTCTTCGAGGAGCGCGGCGCCGAGACACCGGCGGCTCTCGGGGGGATGTTCGCGTTCGCCATCTGCGATGACGAGAACCTTTTCCTCGCGCGCGACCCCATCGGCATCAAGCCGCTCTACTACGGTCGTGGGGTCGACACGGCGGGACGTCCCGTCACGGCCTTCGCCTCGGAGATGAAGCCGCTCGCCGACTGGGTGGACGAGCTCCACGAGTTCCCTGCCGGCAGCTACTTCGACAGCCGAACGGGCTTCGTCCCCTACTACCAGGTCCCGACGGCACCTCCCGCACACCGAGCGGTAGAGGAGCACGTTGTGCTGGTCCGCAGGGGCGTGGAGGACGCTGTCGCCTCTCACATGATGAGCGACGTCCCCGTGGGAGCGTTCCTCTCGGGCGGCCTCGATTCGAGCGTCATCGCGGCGATCGCGCGGAAGCACGTCGACGAGCTGCACACGTTCTCCGTGGGACTCGAAGGGTCCCGCGACATCGAGGCGGCGCGGCGGGTCGCGGCGCACATCGGTTCGATCCATCACGAGTATCTGATGACCCCAGACGAGGTCGTGGAGAAGCTCCCGGAGATCGTCCACGCGCTCGAGTCGTTCGACCAGGACCTTGTGCGGAGCGCCATCCCGACCTACTTCTGCTCGCGCCTGGCCGCCCAGTACGTGAAGGTGATCCTCACCGGCGAGGGAGCGGACGAGCTGTTCGCTGGATACGCCTATCACGCGAGCGCGAGCGATCCAGTCACTCTCCACCAGGAGCTGTGTCGCTCGGTGTCCACGCTCCACAACATCAACCTCCAACGCGTGGACCGCCTGACGATGCACCACAGCATCGAGGGACGTGTGCCGTTCCTGGACACGGGTTTCATCGCCCTCGCCCTGACGGTGCCGGCCGACCTGAAGCTCAGACGAATGCCTGATGGCCGGCTGGTCGAGAAGTGGGTACTGCGGGCGGCCTGCGAGGACCTGCTCCCGGCCGACACCGTCTGGCGGACGAAGGAGCAGTTCGACGAGGGCAGCGGGACGCTCGACCTTCTCGCCGACGCCCTCGGACCCCTCATCGACGGGATCGATCTCGACGCATACCGAGCGACGACCAACGAGCCGGTGCGTTCGGCCGAGGAGGCCCTCTACCACCGTCTGCTGCGCGAGGGCTATGCGCGGCCGGAGATGATCCTGCGCAACGTGGCTCGCTGGACGGAGGACCGCCGGCTCTGAGCTAGAACAGGCCGACCACGTTCCCTTCGGCGTCGATGTCGATGTTCTCGCCGCCCGGCTTGCTGGGCAGCCCCGGCATCGTCCGGATGTCGCCGAGCAGCGGCGTGACGAATCCGGCGCCCGCGGACAGTGCGACGTCGCGGATGGGCACCCGGAAGTCCCTCGGGCGGCCGCGGAGTTTCGGATCGTGGCTCAGCGAGGACTGGGTCTTCGCCATGCAGATGGGCAGATGGCCGAAACCGAGCTCCTCGTACCGGCGCAGCGCCCGCTCCGCGGCCGGCGCCACATCGACGCCATCGGCCCCGTACATGCGAGTGGCGATCGTCTCGATCTTCGCCAGCAGAGGCGCCTCGTCCGGGTAGAGGAAGGCGAAGTCGGGCGCGCCGACCTGCGCTGCCTCCCACACTGCCTCCGCGAGGGCCACTGCTCCGGCGCCGCCGTCTGTGAAGTGAGTTGCCACCACCGCGGCACGGGCGCCGGCGGCGAGAGCCGCCTCCCGCACAGCCTCGATCTCCGCCGGCGTGTCCGTCGGGAAGACGTTGATGGCGACGACCGCCGGCACGTTGAAGGCCAGCACGTTCTCTATCTGCTTGGTCAGATTGGCGGCCCCCGCTCGGACGGCCTCAACGTCCTCTCTGGCGAATGCCGGATCGAGCACGGCGCCCGCGATGATCCTGCCGACCCCGCCATGCATCTTGAGGGCGCGGATCGTAGCCACCACGACGGCGGCATCGGGCCGCAGCCCGGAAGCGCGGCACTTGATGTCGAAGAACTTCTCGGCGCCCATGTCCGCCCCGAAGCCGGCCTCGGTGCAGACGATCTCGTTCGTCGCCAGTGCGAGCCGGTCGGCCAGCACCGAATTGTTGCCGTGTGCGATGTTGCCGAACGGTCCGCAGTGGACGAACGCCGGACCGCCCTCGAGGGTCTGGAGCAGGTTCGGCTTGATGGCATCGGTCAGCAGAGCGGTCATCGCGCCGGCGACCCGGAGGTCCTCGGCGGTGACCGGTGTCCCATCGGTGCGCAGAGCGAGGACCATGCGACCGAGTCGGGCGCGAAGGTCGTGGATGTCGCTGGCCAAGGAGAGCACCGCCATCACCTCCGAGGCGACGGTGATCTGCCACTCCGTCTCGCGCGGCACGCCGTTCTCCCGCCCGCCGAGACCGATGATCGTCCGCCGGATCGCCCGGTCGCTGATGTCGACGACGCGGGGCCAGATGATCGAGTGTGGATCGATGCCCAGGGGGTTCCGGTGGTGGAGGCTGTTGTCGAGGAACGCAGCGGCGAGGTTGTGCGCGGCGCCGATGGCGTGGACGTCTCCGGTCAGGTGGAGGTTGAAATCGTCCATCGGGATGATCTGGCTGTAGCCGCCGCCGGCGGCACCTCCCTTGATCCCGAACACAGGGCCGAGGGACGGCTGGCGGATGCACACCGCCGCCTTCCGCCCGATCCGGTTGAGTCCCTGGGCGAGCCCGACCGTGGTCGTCGACTTCCCCTCGCCGAGCGGCGTGGGCGTGATCGCTGTGACTACGACGTACTTGCCACGAGGGTTCTCGGCCTCCAGCCGGCGGATCGCGTCGAGCGTCACCTTCGCCTTGGTGCGTCCGTATGGCTCGACCTCCTCGTCGCGCAGTCCGAGGTCTCGAGCGACGTCTGCGATCGGGCGCGGCGTTACGGATCGAGCGATGTCCAGGTCGGACGGGAAGGTCATCGAGCCGCGCTCCCTTCGGTGGTGTGGGCCTGCGCGGCGGGCCGCTTGAGGCGGTGCTGGGTGAGCGCCTTGAGAAAGCCCCGCCGCCATGTCTCCGTCGGCCTGACCGCGTTGAACGTGTAGAGA
>JACCXQ010000108.1 GCA_013696945.1 Chloroflexota bacterium
GAGGTCTTCGAGTCGGCGGCCATCGACGGGGCAAGCCCCTCGACAGCGTTCTTCCGTTTGGCGCTGCCCATGAGCGTGCCGGCCATCGCGTCGTTGGCCATCTTCCAGTTCCTCTTCACCTGGAACGACCTGCTCGTCTCGCTCATCTACATCGGCTCGAACATCAACAATCAACCGCTGACGCTCAAGGTCGCCAACCTCGTGAACTCCCTTGGAGGCAACGTCCACCTGCTCACCGCCGCCGCATTCGTGAGCATGCTGTTGCCGCTGATCGTGTTCCTGCTGCTCCAGCGCTACTTCGTGCGCGGCATCACGGGCGGCGCCGTCAAGGGTTGATCAGCCCGCAGGACCTGCGGTCACCGCAGGTCCCGGCCGGAGCGGACGCGCTCGCGGCCCGCGAGCCGGTGCTCGCACTCGATCTGGGCGGGACGCGTGTCCGCGCGGCCGTCGTGATGCCCGATGGGACCGTGGCCGGGCGTCGCGAGCAAGCGACGCCCCTCGCCGATGCCGCCGATGCCGTCCTGGATGCCTGTCAGCGGCTGCTCTCGGATGTGCGCGCCGAGGTCGCTCCGGGCGGGGAGCCGCGGCTGATCGGCGTGTCATGCCCGGGACCGCTCGACGCGTGGAACGGTGTGATGCTCGATCCACCCAACATGGGGCCGACGTTCCACGATGTGGGCATCGGTGAACGGCTGGAAGCGGCGCTATCCCTGCCCGTCTTCGTCGAGCGGGACACGCTCGTCGCAGCGCTCGGGGAGGCAGTCTTCGGCGCCGCGCGCGGTTGCCGTGACTTCCTCTACCTGACCGTCTCGACGGGCATCGGGGGCGCCGTCGTCTCCGACGGCCATCTGCTCCTGGGGCCCGATGGGACCTTCGGCGAGCTCGGCCATATCACGGTCGATATGGATGGCGAGCCCTGTGGATGCGGGGGCCGCGGGCACCTGGAGGCGCTCGCCTCCGGGACAGGCATCCTTGGGCAGGCGCGGATCGCACTCGATGGCGGCGCGACGACGGTGCTCCGCGAGTTCGCCGGCGTGGCCGGCCGCCCGAGTGCCCGGGACGTCGCGGATGCCGCGGAGCGCGGCGATCAGGTGGCGGCCTCGATCATGGACCGCGCCCGCCGGGCATTCGCCGCAGCGTGCGTCTCGTTCGTCGACATCTTCGACCCTGACGTCATCGTTGTCGGCGGAGCGATCGCGGACGGCCAGGGGGACCGACTGCTCGACCCCGCCCGCGCCTTGATAGAGGCGACGGCCTTCCGCCTGCCGCGCCGGCGTGTTCGCATCGAGCCGGCTGCCCTCGGCCAGGATGTCGGTCTGGTCGGGGCGTTCGTGTTGGCCACGATCCGGTCGCCGGACCCGCGATGGCGCGGCGGCCGGCCGCTCCCGGGTTGATCGTGTCGCCAGGGCTCGTATCATCGGGGACGGGGCCGGCTTCCAGCTACGGCGGCGCATGAGACTCCCGACCGGAACGGTCACGTTCCTCTTCACCGACATCGAGGGCTCGACCCGGATCCTCCAGCAGGCGAGCGAAGCATTCGGGGCGCTGCTCGACGCGCACGCGGCGATCATCAGGGAGCACGTCACGGCGCGCGGGGGCACGGTCGTCTCGACCGAGGGTGACTCGCACTTCTGCGTTTTCACGAGCGCCTCGTCGGCGGTCGCCGCGACGGCCGGCCTCCAGCTGGCGCTCACCGAGCACCGATGGCCGAGCGGCATGGAGATCCGCGTCCGAGTTGGGCTCCACACCGGCGAGGGCCGCCTCGGGGGTGACGACTACGTGGGCCTCGACGTCAACCGGGCAGCGCGCGTATCGCAGGCCGGCCACGGTGGCCAGATCCTGCTCACGAATGCCACGCGCGAGCTCGTTCGCGCCGACCTGCCCGAGGGCGCCACCTTGCACGACCTGGGTCGGCAGCGGCTGAAGGATCTCGCGGCACCGGAGCACCTGTTCCAACTGATCGTGCCCGGCGTCCCTTCCGTGTTCCCGCCACTCCGCTCGATCGACGCGCGGCCCAACAATCTCCCCGCCGACGTCACCAGCTTCGTTGGTCGGGTCGCCGAGATCACCGCCGTTCGAGAGCTGCTGACCGGGCACCGGCTCGTGACGCTCACGGGGCCGGGTGGCACGGGCAAGACCCGACTGGGCCGCCGCGTCGCCTGGGAGGCACTCGGCGAGTTCGACGACGGTGCCTGGTTCGTCGATCTCTCGCCTATCGTGGACCCGAACCTGGTCGCATCGGCCATCGGGCAGGTCCTCGAAGTCCGCGAGCAGCCCGACCGCCCGCTCGTGGATGCCCTCAAGGCTCATCTGGCGGACCGACGGATCCTGTTCGTGCTCGATAACCTCGAGCAGGTGACCGCCGCGGGACCGCTCGTGGCGGACCTGCTGGCTTCCGCGTCGGGGCTTCGCGTGCTTGCGACGAGCCGGGTGCCGTTGCACATCTACGGCGAGCAGGAGTACCCGGTGCTGCCGCTCGCGGTGCCCCATGTCGATCCGGACGCGCCGGTCGATGTGGCGTCGCTCGTCGAGAGCGAGGCCGTGCGGCTCTTCATCGAGCGAGCTCGGGCCGCCCGGCCGGACCTACGCCTGGATGCGGATGATGCGCGGGCCGTGGCCGAGATCTGCGCCCGCCTCGATGGGCTGCCGCTGGCCATCGAGCTGGCGGCCGCACGAACGAAGCTGCTTCCCCCGAGAGCTCTCCTCCAACGGCTCGATAGCGCGTTGACGCTCCTGGCCTCGACCGCTATGGACCTCCCTCCCCGCCAGCGCACGCTACGCGGCGCTATCGACTGGAGCTACGACCTCCTGGACGACCCCGACCGCGAGCTGTTTGCGCGTCTTGCGGTCTTCCGGGGCGGATTCACCCTGGGGACAGCAGAGTCGGTGGCGGCGGGCGCGATCGACGGTCGTCCGGCGCTCGATGTGATGGCCGGCATCGAGTCGCTGCTGGACAAGAGCCTCCTCCGCGCGTCACAGACCGACCACGCCGGTGAGGTCCGGATCGCGATGCTCGAGACCATCCGTGAGTACGCGCTCGAGCGACTTGCCGCGACGGGGGCGGAGGACGCGATCCGGCGCCGTCATGCCGACACCTTCCTCGCGCTGGCCGAGGCGGCCGAGCCGCATCTGACCGGTGCCGATCTCGCCCAGTGGCTCGACCGCCTGACCCATGAGCACGACGACGTCCGCGCCGCCCTGTCCTGGGCGATCGAGACCGGAGAAGCGGCCACCGGGCTGCGGATCGGCTATGCCGTCTGGCGGTTCTGGCACCAGCGCGGTCACCTGCGCGAGGGTCGAGACTGGCTATCGCGGCTCGTGGGGCTGGCCGGCGCGGCTACAG
>JACCXQ010000116.1 GCA_013696945.1 Chloroflexota bacterium
CCGATGGCGTAGAGGTGCGGCTCGGCGGTTCGCATCCGGTGGTCGACCAGGACCATCCCCTTCTCGACCTTGGCGCGGGTGTTCTCCAGTCCCACCCCGTCGGTGTTGGCGGCGCGGCCGGTGGCGACGAGCATCTGGTCGGCGCGCAGCTCCTGTGGCTTCTCACCCTCTTTCCCGACCATGACGCAGACGCCGCGCTCGTCGGACGTGACAGAGGCCGGGTCGAACCGGGCGTTGGTCATCACCTTGATGCCGCGCTTGGAGAATGACCGCTCGAGCTCCTTCGAGACATCGGCATCCTCCAGCGGCACGATCGCCGGCAGGTACTCGAGGACCGTCACTTCCACGCCCATGTCCCGATAGAAGCTGGCGAACTCGACGCCGACGGCACCGGCCCCGACGATGATCAGGCTCTTCGGCAGGGTCTCGCTGCGGAGGACGTCGTCGCTCGTGACGATGCGCTCGCCGTCCGGCGTCAGGCCGGGCAGACTCTTGACGCGGCTGCCCGTGGCCACGATGACATCCGTGCCCTCCAGGACGATGTCGCCGGCCGGCGCGCCTTCGTCGTCCAGCTTGGCGACCTTGACCTTCTTGGCCGACTGGAGCGTGCCGCGGCCGCGGATGAACTCGACCTTGTTCTTCTTGACCAGGCTCATCAACCCCTTGGTCAGGCGATCGACGACCTGCTGGCGGCGCGCCGCGATCGTCGCGAACTCGATCCGCGGATCCGTCAGCGCGATGCCGAAGTCAGCGGCGTGCCTGATCTTGTCGTACAGATCGGCCGACTCGAGCATGGCCTTGGTCGGGATGCACCCGGTGTGCAGGCAGGTCCCGCCGATCTTGACCTCGTCGACAAGCGCGACCTTGAGCCCCAGCTGACCCGCGCGGAACGCCGCCGAATAGCCGCCGGTGCCCGCGCCAAGGACGACGAGGTCGAAGCTGTTGGAGGAACCGACGGCCACGCTCAGGCAGCCATCGTCGGGGAGGTCACGCCGGGATGGTACCAAGGTCGAGTGCGGCGACCGCGGCCCGGGAGCGTCCGTATACTCCGCGCCGAATGGATCCGCGACTGATCCAGGGTGCCGTCCTAATGGTCGTCGGTTACCTCAGCGGGTCGCTGCCGATGGGCGTCATCGTGGCTCGCCTGAGCGGTGGACGCGACCCCCGGACGGTCGGCAGCGGGCGGACCGGCGGGACGAACGCGCTGCGCGCGATGGGTCCGGGGCGCGGCCTGGCCGTCGGCGTGCTCGACATCGCCAAGGGCGCCGTGCCGGTCCTCGTCGCGAAACTCGTCGGTGCCGACGACCTGGTCCAGGCCCTCGTGGGGATCGCCACGGTCCTGGGAGCGGCTCGCTCGGTCTTCCTCCGCTTCCACGGCGGTCGGGGTGTGGCGACCGCCATCGGCGCCATGGCTGTCATCCAGCCCCTCGTCGTGATCCTCAGCGCGCCGGTCTTCTTCGGCGTCATCTGGCTGAGCCGATACGTGTCGCTCGGGTCGCTAGTGGGGTCGGCCGCCGCAGCCGGGGTCCTGGCGCTGATGGTCGTCGCTGGCTTCAACCCGCCCGTCGTGATGGTCTACGGCATCGGTGCGGTCGTGCTCATCTGGATCGCCCACGCCGACAACATCGACCGGCTCCTTCACGGCCAGGAGCGGAAGTTCGACTTCTTCGACCGCCACGCGGCCTAGCGACGCAGAGCACGCAGCAGCACGAAGGTGGTGCCTGCGAGCAACACGATGACGAGGACCGGCGCGCCGGCGAGCATCGCGTCGAGGCCGGGGATCGACGCGCTGAGCACATTCGCAGCCAGCACGGCCACTACAACAGCTGCCATCACGGCCAGCACATCGCGATCGCGGACCCGTGACGTCACGCCGGGTCCGCGGCTGACGGGATCCCGATGGGCGCCACGAGCACGCGGCCGGCGAGCGCCCCACCGACGCGCGTGCGGAGGCCCTGCTTCGGGCGATGGAACGTGACGGTGACGTCGGCACGGACCACCGGGTCGGACGGGACGCCGCTCGTGAGGTCCACGACGGTCGGCGTGTCGACCGACAGGATCGGTACCGCTGCCTCACGGGCACGGAGCGTCAGGTCGACCGCCGTGCGGATCGGCTCGCGGAGCGTGCCGCGCACGCCCGTGCCGAGGAGCGCATCGATCAGGAGTGCCGCGCGCTCCACACCTGCCATCACGATCCGCACGTCGCGCACCGTCGCGGCATGCATCCTCTCCACGCGGGTCATCCCGGCGAGCCGCTCCCAGTCCCGCGCGGCGTCGCCGGCGGTGGGCCGCTGGCCGGACGCGACGAGCACCGCCAGGACGCGCGACTCGCCGTCGGCGAGGTGCCGCGCCGCCACCCATCCGTCGCCGCCGTTGTTCCCCGGCCCGCCGAGGACGAGGATCGGGCCATCGGAGCGGTCCGTGGAGCGAAGGAGCGCTCGCGCGACGGCGGCGACCGCGCTGCCGGCTTCCTCCATCAGCCGATCGCCACTCACGCCCAGCCGCTGCGCTCGCGCGTCCGCGCCGCGCATCTGCTCCCCCGACATCGGCGCGCGGCGACCGTAAGGAGCCCAGTGCGCCTCGAGCGCGTCCAGGTCCAGCTCCGGATCCCGAAGGACGGGGTCCCTCGTCGGCAGCAGCTCGTCGGTGTCCATGATGGCACCAGCCTAGCGGCGCCTCGCGCCGGCGGCGTCATGGGAAGAGCCGGATCCGGCGGCACGGGCGTACGATTCGCGCATGACGTCGACCGCGGTGCCGCTGACCGTCCTCTTCGACCGCGACTGTGGTTTCTGCAACTGGACCGTGCGCCAGCTTCGTTCGCTCGATCGGTACGGGCAGCTGCGCTACGTCCCGCTCCAGTCGGCGGGGACCCAGACCGACCGACCCGAGTTGGCCGAGGTCTGTGCGCGGCATCCGCTGACGGACGCGGTCCACGTCGTCTCGGCTGACGGGACGGTCCGCTCGCGCGGCCGCGCGATGCTCGCGATCCTGGACGTGCTGCCCGGAGGCTGGCTGCTACGGCCGTGGGCGAAGATCCCCGGGGTCGGGTCGGTCGCCGATGCGCTCTACGACCGGATCGCCATGCGGCGAGGGTCGCTCGGCCGGCTCGTGGACGCGGACCGCGGCGGCTCGGCGTGCGTCATCGACCCGGACGCAGCGACCGCGCTCTGACGAGCCCCCGGCTGGACCGGCTGCTCCGGATCGGGCAGGTCGCGCCGCCCGCCGAGCGTGTCCCGCCGCTCGGCTATGGCGGCACCGAGCGCGTCATCGACGAGCTTGCGCGCGAGCTCGCCCGCAGAGGGCATGACGTGGTGCTCTTCGCGAGCGGCGACTCGGAGGCTCCCGGCCGTCACGTCGCGACCATCCCCGTGTCGTTGCGTGCCGCGGACGTGGGAGGCGACACGAGCCCGTGGACCACAGTGACGCAGCTGATCGCACTCCGCCACCAGCACGAGCTCGACATACTCCACGGTCATCTCGACTTCCACAACCTTGTGCTCGCCCGGGCGGCCGAGGTCCCGTTCGTGGGCACCTTCCACAGCCGGCTCGACCGGCCGTTCGCAGACGCCGCGCTCGAGGATCCGCCCGCCGGCCTGGTCGCCATCAGCCGCGCGCAGGCGGGACAGCATCCCGAGGTTCCGTGGGCCGGCGTCGTCCATAACGGCCTATCGCTCAAGCAGATGCCGTTCGGTCGCGACCGCGACGATTCGCTCTGTTTCGTCGGGCGCATCACTCCGGAGAAGGGCGTCATCGAGGCGATCGAGATCGCGCGCA
This sequence comes from Chloroflexota bacterium, assembly GCA_013696945.1. Classification (GTDB taxonomy): domain Bacteria; phylum Chloroflexota; class Limnocylindria; order Limnocylindrales; family CSP1-4; genus Palsa-1032. Next base: position 3,775 of record JACCXQ010000116.1, read on the forward strand.
CCACAGGGCGCCCGCTGAGGATCGCGGCGAAGGTCCCCTACCTGCCCTGGGAACGTCAGTATCACGACGAGGTCTTCGTGCCGGCGTTGGCCGGCGCGGACGTGGAGATGCTCGGGGAGCTGGGACCGGTGGAGCGCGACGCGCTACTCGCGTCGAGCCACGCGACCTTGATGCCGGGAGAATGGCCAGAGCCGTTCGGGCTCACGGCGATCGAGTCGCTGGCGTGCGGGACGCCGGTCATCTGCCGGCCCGTCGGCGCGTTGCCGGAGATCGTGCGCGACGGTGTCGACGGCTTCACCGCGCCCGACGTCGCCGGCATGGCCGCTGCGGTCGAGCGAGTCGGTGTCCTGGATCGCTCGAAGATCCGGACGTCGGTGGTCGAACGCTTCTCGGCCGAGCGGATGGCCGACGGCTATGAAGAGGTCTACGCGAGGATGCTCAGCGGCGCTGTCACGCGCACCTGACGCAGCACTCAGCCGCGGACGCTTTGATGGAGCTGGCGCCGGAGCAGCAGTGCCGTGAGGATGAAGAGGATCAGTCCCTCGACGCCTAGGACCGCGATCTGCCACACGTCGCCGATCTCGCCGCGCAGCATGACGTTCTGGAGGAGCGTGATCCCGTGCGTCACGGGCAGGACGTAGGAGAGCACCTGCACGGGGACGCGGAAGTCCTGGACCGGCAGCACGATGCCACTGAAGAAGACCGAGGCGAGCAGTACGAGCAGCGCGAGCTGGACCGCCTGGCGCTCCGAATCGGCGATGACCGAGATCAGCAGGCCGAGACCGAGAGAGGCGAATACGACGAGGGCCAGGATGGCTGCCAGTGCCAGTGGCGACCCCAGCATCGGCGTCCCCAGGCCGTAGACGACGAGCAGGACGATGGCCGTCGCGATGATCGCGCTGATGACCGCGAAACCGATGTACTTGCCTGCCAGCAGCTCCATCGATGTCGCGGGCGACACTCGAAAGAGCTCCATCGTCCCCGAGAGCCGCTCGCGGACGAGCGACAGTGCGCTCATCGTCACGGCCATGTGCTGGAGGATCAACGCCAGGATCGCCGGTGCGAAGAAGTGCACGATCGAAGGCGTCACCGGCGACTGGTTGACGGTGTTCGCCCTGGTCGGGGCGGCGATGACCTCCGGCGGGATCTGGGTGAGGTCGCCCTGCCCCTCGAGCTGCGCCAGCGCGTACGCCTCGCCTTCCTGCACGGCCCGCGTGATGATCTCCTTGTTCACCGCCTGCGAGAGGTTGTAGGCGAGCACGCGGTCGTATGTGTCGAGCGCCGGGTCGATCTCGTCGAAGGCAACGGTGATCTCCGCCTGGCGTCCCTCGCGGAGCGCCTGGGTCGCGTCAGCGGGGGCGATGACGACCAGATCGAGATCGCGGGCGTCAAGGCTGGCGAGCGCTTCATCGGCGCGATCCGCGATTCCCACGATCCTCAGGGCCGGGCCCGACAGGTCCTGGTAGAACTGCGCGTCGCGGGGGAGGTCCAGCTCCGGAGGGATGACGAGGACGGTGGTCAGTGGCGCCCGCACGCCGGTGAAGCCGGCACCGAACAGAGCCATGAGAAGGAACGGCCCAAGGATCAGGCTCGCGAAGGCGGCCGGTCGCCGCGTCACCTGGAGGAGCTCCTTGCGAGCCTGGGAGAAGATGCGCGTCAGGCTCTTGGCGATCGTCAGGAGGATCACGCCCCGGCCCCGCTCGGCCCGAACTGCGCGCGATGCCGCTCGACGAGCAATGCGAAGACCTCGTCGAACGAGGGGCGGTACTCGCGGCTGGTCGTGACCTCGGCGCCGGCCCGCTCGAGTGCCTCGATGATGAGCGGAGTTGCGGCGCCGGCTTCATCCGCCACGAAGAGAAGATCGCGCGCGCCGCGCACTCGCACCTCGCTGACGCCGGGGATCCTTGGTAGACGCCGCAGATCGACGGGTTCGGCTGTCTCGACCTCCAGCACGTCGCCACCGAGCGCCTTGCGACGCAGCTCGTCGGGAGTGGAGAGGGCGACGAGCCGGCCCTCGGAGATGAGCGCAACGGCGTCGCAATACTCCGCTTCGCCCACGTACTGGGTGGTGATGAGGAGCGTCCGACCCTCCTCCCGCAGGCGGCGCAGCTCCTGCCAGATCGACTGGCGAAGCAATGGGTCGATGCCCGCGGTCGGCTCGTCGAGGATGAGCAGCTGGGGGTCGTGGACCATGGCGCAGGCGAGCTCGAGCCGCCGCTGCATGCCGCCCGAGAGCTGCGATGCGCGGCGATCGCGGGCGTCCCATAGGTCGACCAGCTGCAGCACCTCCCGGACGCGCTTGTGCCGTCGACGCCAGAGCAACCCGAAGAGGGAGCCGATGACGTTGACATTCTCCCGCGCGGTGAGTTCCGGATAGAGGACGAAAAGCTGTGGCATGTAGCCGATGCGCTCGCGCGTCGCCCGGTGGAAGCGCTTCGGGTCGTCACCAAGGACGCGGACTTCGCCCGTGTCCGGATGCACGGCTCCGGTCAGCACGCGGATGGCCGTCGTCTTCCCCGCCCCGCTCGGCCCGATGATGCCGAGGATCGTCCCCGGAGCCACCGCCAGAGAGATGCTCTCGAGCGCCTGGACGGACCCGAACCTGACGCGCACGTCGCGCATCGCAACTGCCATGCCCTCCATCGGGACGGGTGGAGGCGAGAACCGCGCGGCTCTGGCCGGGTCGGGCGGGATCGGCACGGGGGGCGGTGGGGTCCCTGGATACGGCGGCGCTCCCGACGGCGGCGCTCCCGCTGTCGGGCTGCCCGGCATCGGGGTGCCCGGTATCGGCCCTCCCGTGGGGCTGGGTCCGGGGGGCACTTTCTCTCGAGCGGATCCCGTCTGCATGCATCCCTCATCGCGGCGGGGTCCGGCCCGCAAGGCCATGGTCGCAGGGCGCGTGTTTCGTGAGAGAGAGCGGTTCGAAGTTGCGGCGCATCAAACCCATCGCATGGACGGCCGGTGCCCATGCCGACCCGTCGGGCCTTCGCAAGACGTCTGCAAGCCCGGTCGACCGCGTCCCGTGTCGGTGGGCGTCACCCCGTCGTTGACGGTCCGCAGGCAAATGCCGTCGTCACGCCATCGATCCGAGGGTTCCCAGCCCAGCGCGCCTCCAGCGAGCGGATCGCTGCGCGCCCGCCGCACTCCGGGGGTGCCCGGGACGATGCCCGCCATGCCGCAGGGCGCCGTGCGAGGCGCGGGCTTCCGCTACGTCTCGGACGCGCGGCGCGACAAGCTCCCCCCGCCAGCGGGCCCTGAGGAAGCAGTCTCGTGGCCATCGTCGCTTCGCTCTTCGCCGCGCTCAGCCGGTTCCTCGGTTCGTCAACATGGCTCTCGGCTGGGCGACCATCCTTCTCTTCGGACAGGTGCCCGAGTCGCGGCGGATGCTTCTCTCGTTCATCACGCTGGGATCCCTGGCGTGGGTGGCCACCCTGGTCGGCGTTCTCGTGCCCGACGTCGGTGCGTTCCTGGTCGCCGCGGTGCCCGCGCCGGAGGGCTTCGAGTCATGGGTGCGGCTCGGGATGCTCGCTGCCGCTCTCATCCTGCCGCTCCTGATCGGCATCGGTGGACTGCTCATCCTCGACCCAGCGGACCGGCCGAAGGGGATGGGGATGGTCGTCCAGATCCTCCGTGGCTACCTCTACGCGCCAGTGCTGGCGGGAGTGCTCGCATCCCTGTTCCTCGAGGCGCCCCTTCGGAAGCTCCGTTCGATGGCGAAACGCTGGGATACCGCGCACGTCCCGATGATCGTCAAGCCGCGCGGGTACGAGAGAGTCGTGAACGACCTCGAGGACGCGCTCGACGCGGCCGGTCTCGATCTCCAACGGCGCGCGGCGTCCCGCGCGCTGGTGATGCCGGCCAAGCTCCTGGCGGCCGTCGGCGGCGCCGGAGTAGCAGGGCTCGTGCCTGACGACGGGAGCCCGGCTGGGACGGTCGGGCGCATCGTGGAGGCCGTCCGATCCCGCCTCGGGGTCCGCTCATGAGTCCGATCGTGAAACAGACGGCCTGCCAGGGGCGTCATACGAACGTCGCCTCATCCATCCCGGCAATGGCGGCGTACCCTGACTGAGGCTCGGGAGCACCCTGGGCTGTTCTCCACCATCATGTGAACGTGGCATATCGCGCGCAACCTCGACGCATCCGCCCCCTGAGGGGCCTCAACGACACTTCTTCGCTCGCTTCGCGGGTCGCGCTCGCCCGTGCGCTCGGCCGGCCCGCGCCACGTGGCGGCAGCGGGATGCTGCCCATCGTCTTCACCCTCTTCGTCCTCGGCCTCGTGCTCGTGTTCGCCACGACCGGCCTGGCCGTCGGCGGAGCGGCGGTAACGACGTACAACCAGCTCGCCGAGGGGTTGCCGGACGTCGCGCGGTTCGAGCAGCTCCGATTCGCGCAGCCGACAGTGGTATACGACAGGACCGGCACGGTCGAGCTGGCGCGCTTCCAGGCTGAACGCCGCAACGTAGTCACGTTCGAAGAGATCCCGCCACTCGTCCTGGACGTGACGACATCGGTCGAGGACCGCACCTTCTGGACGAATCAGGGTTACGACCCGGCCGCCATCGCCGCTGCCGTGGCCCAGGCACTCCAAGGTCGCGGCGAGCGTGGCGCGTCAACCATCACACAGCAGTTCGTGCGCGCGCCCGAGGTCGGGCTGCTGCCCGCTGACGTGCTCGGGCCCGGCGCGGACACGTACGTCCGCAAGGCCAAGGAGATCATCCAGGCCGGGAATCTCACCGACTACGTCACCAAGACGTTCGGGGCCGAGGAAGGCAAGCAGCGCATCATCACCGCCTACCTCAACCAGATCAACTACGGCCACAACGCATACGGCATCTCGGCAGCGGCGGACGTCTACTTCGGGAAGCAGTTGGAGGAGCTGACGCCCGCCGAGGCCGCCCTTCTGGCCGGCCTGCCGCAGTCGCCGGCGACGCTCGACCCGTACCGCTTCGCGGAGACGGATACAGAGGGTCGCCTCGTGGTCCCCACCTGCGGCTCGGACCCTGCGGAGGGTTGCGTCGACGTGGCGCCCATCGTCCGACGCGACTACATCCTGAGCCAGGGCCTGGCGGCAGGGCAGGGCCGATGGACGCAGCTCACCGAGGCCGAGCTCAAGGCCGCGCTGGACGAGCCGGTCGTCCTCACCGGGGACAAGCCCCTCATCTACAAGGCGCCCCACTTCGTCTGGGCCATGAAGAGCCAGCTGGATCAGGTCCTGAGCGACCGGGAGCCAGCCGAGACGGGCGGGTATCGCGTCATCACCACGCTGGACATGCGCGCGCAGCAGCTCGGCGAGCGGTTCATCGAGGCGGCCACGATCGTCCCGCAGCTCTCCGGTGGCGCGTTCGACCAGGCTATCCGCGAGAGGGATCTGGGGCGCGATAAGTCCTGGATCCGGGTACTCCAGGGGAAGGAGGTCAAGAACGGCGCGCTGGCGGCGCTCGACTATCGGACGGGTGACGTGCTCTCGTACGTGGGAAGCGCGGGCTACTACCGTGACGACCTCGCCTCACCCAAGTTCGACCCGAAGGTGGATGTCGCGGCCGCCTATCGGCAACCCGGCTCGGCATGGAAGCCGGTCCTGTACGCGACGGCCTTCGAGGAGCGTGCGCTGACCGCGGGGAGCGCGCTGCTCGACGTTACGACCTCGTTCGCCCGGGAGTGGCAGCCCAAGAACGCCGACCTTGCGGAGCGCGGTCCGATCCGGGTTCGCGAAGCTCTCCACTATTCCCTCAACATCCCCGCCATCCGGGCGATGGACCGTGTCGGCCCGGCGGCAGTCGGCGAAGCCGCCCAGCGCGCCGGGATCGCCTTCTCCAGCGGACCGGATCGGATGGAGCAGGCGGGCCTCGCGGGCGCCATCGGGACCGTCGAGGTGAAGCTGCTCGAGCTCACCGCGACCTACGGCGCATTCGGCAACGGCGGCGTCGTCACGCAGCCTCGCATGATCCTGAAGGTCACCGACGACGCGGGCGGCGTCGTGTTTGACGCTGGAACACCGGTGACGCGCAAGGTCTGGAGCCCCCAGGCGGCTTGGCTGGTCGGAGACATCCTCCGTGGCAACACGAACCCGGACGAGAACATCTTCTGGGGCCCGGCCTTCCAGATGTTCAACGGGCCTGGCGGGGCATACCGGCCCCTTCAGCTGAAGACCGGCACGACGAATGACGTCAAGGACCTGTCGGCGTATGGCCTCGCTGCGCAGCCGGATGACCCGGCGAAGCCGGCCATCACGGTCGGTGTGTGGATGGGCAACAGCGACAACACCCCGCCGAAGCTCGGCGACGCGACCCTGTTCGGGACGGACGGTCCCGCCCGCGTCTGGCACGCCTTCCTCCGCGAGTACCTCCAGGGCGAGCCCGTCGCCGAATTCCAGCGGCCGGGCAAGGGCCTCGTCCAGTCGACGATCGACGCATGGTCGGGCGGTCGCCCCGGGGAGTGGACGCGGGAGTCGGTTCGCGAGTGGTTCATCCTGGGAACCGAGCCGGGCAGCCGGAACGCCATCGACGAGCCTGGACTGCTCTACCGGCAGGCATGTGGTGGTGAGTGGTACGTCGACCCGCTCAAGGCCGAGAAGAAGAACGCCCCCGAGCAGTGGAAAGCTGACGTTCGCGACTGGACCGTTCGCGCTCGACGCGGGGAAGGCATCCGATCCACTCCGTACGGCACCCTCACGCGGTTCTTCTACGGCAAGAACGACTTCGGCGGTCCGATCATCCCCGCCGACCCGGTCGGCTGCGCCTCGCCGACCCCGAGCGGCGAGCCCCTCCCGAGCGGGGATCCGACCCCACGCCCCGATCCGACGCGGACGCCCCGGCCGGATCCGACGCGGACGCCCCGGCCGGATCCCACGCGCACCCCGCGGCCGGATCCCACGCGCACCCCGCGGCCCGATCCGACGGACGACCCGCGTCCGACGCCGGAGCCGACGCTCCGACCGTGCGATCGCCCGGATCCGCCGCCGCGCTGCAACCCGACCCCTGAACCGACACCCGAGCCCGAGCCGTCCCCGACCGACGGCGGAGGTGGAGGCGGCGGAGGAGGCGGTGGCGGTGATCCCAGCCCCCCGCCCGATGAGGGCGGCAGCACAGCCTCGCCGACCGCCGCTTTGGCTGCGGTCATCCTCCCGGATCCATCCGAGTCACGGGTGCGCCGCTTGGGCCGGCGCCGGCCGGCGCGCCTCCTCCTGTAACACGGCTGCAAGCGCCCGTGGCTGGCCGGCTGTCGAGACTGGGGATGTTCGGGGCCATGATGTCCCGGGGACTCTGACGGATACGTAGCGGCGCCATCGCGCCGCACCCCATGGGAGGTGTGCCTTGGCCACCGAGAAGACAAGCGAACGTACGAACGGCAGCGCGACCGGGAAAGATGAGCCTCGCAACCCCGTGGTCGGTGCGATGAGCACGGCCCAGGAAGCGGCACAGGCGACGGCTGGTGCCGTGCGCAGCGCAGCCGAGACCGCTGCCGACCGACTGCCCGCTGCTGTCGCGACGGCTCAGGACGTCTCGCGCGACACCGCGCGCACGCTCGACGAGCTCCCGGACCAGGCGCTCGTGATCGGCACGAGCTTCTCGCTCGGCCTGGGTGTCGGACTGTTCATGACCGGTTCGAACCGACTCCTGGTGCTCCTGGCGGTCGCTCCGGCAGCGGCCATGGCAGCGACCCTCCTCAACCGCGAGGGCGGCGAGAGCGCCACTCAGCCGCGCACGGCACGGGGAGCGGCCCGCTAGGGAGTGGACAGGACCGCAGACGGTCCGAAAGCACGCGGTACCATGGCCTGCCGGCCGGCCGGTGCCGGCGAGGCCATGGGAGGGGACCGCCGCATGCTCATCCGCATCCACCGCGCAACGGTCGAGGCCGGCCGCGACTGGGAGTTCAGCCAGGGCATCCGTGAGAAGGCCATCCCGGAGGTCGAGAAGGTCGAAGGGATCGAATACAGCGTCTTCGGGCGCCGCTTCGAAGGGCAGCGACACCAGTTCATCAACGTGACGCTGTGGCGGGACTATGACGCGATCCGACAGCACACGGGTGAGGACGTGCAGACCAGGCTCATCTTCGACGGTGAGTCGGAGATGATCGTGGAGAGCACCGTGGAGTACTACGAGGCCTTTGGCGCAACGGACCCCGAAGAGCTCGCGGAGGGCGAGCGGCCCTAGCGACTCACTCGGTCGGGGGCACGCCCGTGGTCGATCCGGTCTGATCCGCCGCCCCCGCCCCCGCGGTCGTGCGTGCGGGCACCGGGTCCCGGACCACCGGTTCGCTGAGATCGCCCTCGGTGTCGAGCACGTAGCCGATGCCCTGGAACGTGCGGATAGGCCCGGGCTCGCCAGGGGCCGCGCCCAGCTTGCGACGCACCCGGCTGATCCAGACGCGCAGGTACTGGAGGTCGTCCCGGTACTCCGGACCCCAGACCTTGGTCAGGAGTTCGCTGTGGAGCACGACCTTCCCGGCATGCGCGGCGAGGTGCTGGAGAAGGAGCCACTCAGTGCGGCTCAGGGGCACGAGATCGCCGGCTTTCCGCAGCAGCCGGCGCTCGAGATCTATCTCGATGTCCTGGAAAGCGACGATCCCGGCGCCCGGCGACCCTCCACTCGCTCGGCGAAGGACCGCGCGCACCCGAGCCGCCAGCTCGTCAGGGTGGAACGGCTTCGCGATGTAGTCGTCCGCCCCGAGGTCGAGACCCTTCGCCTTGTCGCTCGTCGCGCCCTTCGCCGTCAGGAGGATGACGGGCACCGGTCGCCACTCCCGGAGCTGGCGCATGACCTCGATGCCATCGAGGTCGGGCATCACGATGTCGAGCAGGACGATGTCGGGGCGGACCTCCTCCGCCTTCTTCAGCGCTTCTTCCCCGCCGGACGCCGTCACGACCCGAAAGCCCTCTTCCTGCAAGGTGAGCGCCACGAGCTTCGTGATGCGCGGCTCGTCATCGGCGACGAGCACGAGTGGTTGTGTATTCACGGTCCCTCCTCGACCCAGGAGCATGTCTGTTCCCGTCACTGGCTCGATCCTGCGACGACGGGCAGCGGCGGTGGGTACGTTTGCCGGGGTGTAGCCCATGCCCACTCGGGCGCACTGCAAGATGAACGGTAGCCGCGACCGAGCGCGAGCGAAAGCGGCCTCCCGCAACTGGTATGCCCCTGTAACGCGACCCTGAGGTGACCTCCATGCCGCTCCGCGCGACGAATAGCATGGCCGACCTGCCTTCGTCGAGCGAGATGACCCACACCTGGAGGATCAGATGCGCGCCGAGGCCCTGCTCCAGCTGGTGGCAGTGGTGGTCGTCATCCTCGAGCGACTGCAGGCCCGCGACTCGCCTGTGCCACTGGAGTCGGGTCGGCGGCGGAGACACCGACCGGTGAGACCTCCCGAACGATGGGCCGCACTGCGCCGGATCCGCGGGGCTCGGCGCGCCCGAGGTGAAAGCCCGCTGCAAGCCCGCCTCGGCGTTGCGACGCCCCGACAGTGACGGAGGGGCCGCTACGGTCTCCCTGGCCGGCCG
>JACCXQ010000133.1 GCA_013696945.1 Chloroflexota bacterium
GAGTCGCCGGGCTGTCTCCTGGACGGCTGGCGTATGACGCTCGAGCAACCGGTCGACCTCGGCGTCCATCACCCCGAGTGTGGAGCGCCCGTCAAGGAAAACGGTTTCTCCTGCAATGGGGTTGCAAGCCGAGCGCAGGCCTGCGAGACTAGCGCGAGTCCACACCGGCCGCCTTCAGAGGCACTGACAACAGAACACGCCGACCGCGGGACCCCAGCCTCATCCGCCGGTGGACCGTCACATGTCGCATTGCTCTAGTCGCTCCCCCAGGAGTGATCAGTGCCACGGACGCGATGCCCCAGCATCCGCCGACGTGCCTGTGCGCCGTGTCGCTGCTCTTCGTTTCCTACTCGTCGTCGGCGCGCATACCCACCGTCACCGCGTCCCCAGCGCGGTGTTCCGGCAGAAAGGGGGCAAGACCGTTGCAGGTTGCTCACACCGGCGCCCAGAGGGCGTCTCTCGGCCGAGGTTCGCGTCCGGCCGCATCCCTACGGATCGCCGCGTCGGCAGTCCTGGCGACCATCCTCATGATCACCATGGTCGCGCCGGCGGTTGGTCATGACGGGACGGACCACCGCAGCACCGATGCCGTTCGTGCGGACTATCTCCGCCCCGGCGACCGGGTCTTCGATCACGGGATCGGCGTGTTCGTGCCGCCTCGCGGGGAGACTGTCTGGGGAGAGCTGAAATTCGAAGACGGGACGAGCCAGACCCTCCAGGTCGAGACCACGCTGGATGGCGCCGTGCGGATCTACCAGTTCGGTGATGAGCTCGCGGATCGCAGCGCCCTGCTGGCGTCCGACGAAGCGCTTGCCGCATCCGCCCAGGCCGTCGGCCCCGAGACCGCGGGCGTCGATGCCACGAGCGCAAGCAGCTTGGCCGAGTGCAACGACCGGGCCAACAACCTCTACTCGTGGCGCACGCCAAAGTATCAGTGGCGCTACGCGTCGGGGACCACGCCGTCGAAGTTCCGCAACCGCTCGCACGGTCAGCGTGCCGTTATCAACTCGATCAAGCGTGCGGTCCAGAACGTCACCGGCGAGGACAACGTCTGCAGCCGCGGTGACCGCATCTCGGCCACCAAAGGGTACCTGGGCACCACGAGCCGTCGACCGGGCGTGACCAGCAACGGCTATTGCTCCGGCAAGGCGGACGGTCGCAGCGTCATCGGCTTCGGGGATCTCCCGTCGCGCTCCATCGCGGTCGCCTGCGTCCGGACGTCCAGCGGCCGAACGTATGACGGCGACATCAAGATCAGCTGGCACAAGGCCTGGGAGACGAGGCGCTCCTGGTGCAGCGGCCGTGAGCTGATGATCGAAGCGGGGATGACCCACGAGTTCGGCCACATCTTCGGGCTGGCGCACGTGAGCTCGTCCTCGAGCTGGTCGCTGACGATGCAGCCGATCGTGAACTACTGCACGATGGGCCACGCCACGCTCGGCCTTGGCGACATGCTGGGTCTCGAGCGCAAGTACTAGCTCGGACTGCAGGGGCCGGTGTGGGAGACGTCGGCCCCGCGCCTGTCGACGTGACGCGTCGCGCCGACGTCGCTAGCATCACCGTGTGACCACGGAAACCACTCCGGACCCCGAAGCGACCACGCCCGAGGCCGTAACTGCGTCCGGGCCTGTCTCGACGCTGACCTGCACGACCTGCGGCAAGAAGAACCGCATCCGGCCGAGCCCACGCGGCGTGCCGCATTGCGGCTCGTGCGGTGCCACGCTGCCATGGCTTGTCTCCGCGACCGACGCGACCTTCGACCAGGAGGCTCAGGCGTCTACGGCCGTCCTCGTGGACCTCTGGGCGCCGTGGTGCGGGCCATGCCGCTTCGTCGGGCCTATCCTCGAGCAGATCTCTACCGAGTACGCCGGGCGCATCAAGGTCGTGAAGGTCAACGTCGACGAGAACCCACGCACGCAGCAGCGCTTCGACGCGTCGAGCATCCCGACGCTCATCGTGCTGCGCGACGGCAGGGTCGTCGACCGGATCGTGGGTGCGCTGCCCAAGGCCCAGCTGACCATCCAGCTCACGCCGCACCTGCTGCGCCGATAGGCCACCCTCGCGGTCGCGCCGGCGCCCGCCTGTAACGGCACGGAGAGCCGCCGACCGCCGGAGCCTGAGGTCCGGAAAGGTCGCGCCGGCCACTGTTCGCGTTGCGCCGGAGACCGGTCACCGCCGTGGTTGACCGACACGACCGGAGTGGATCGGTCGCAGCGGTTCGGCCGATCCGGCCCGTTCACATCGAGGTGACCCTTCATGACCAGGAAGCTTGTCCTCGCCGGTGTGCTGATCGCCGGCTTGGCCTATGGATGCTCGCAGCCGCCGGCAGCGACCCAGCGCCCCGTTCAGTCCCAGGCGACCGAGTCGCGCGCGCCCGTCAGCTCTGGACCGGCGGGCAGTGGCGCTCCGGCGGGCAGTGGCGCTCCGTCGGAGAGTGGCGCTCCGTCGGAGAGTGGCGCTCCATCCGAGAGTGGCGTTCCCGCCTCGCCCTAGGACATCAACCCGGTGACCGGAGGAGCTGCCAGTCGGCGCCGGTCGCGATGACCGCGTAGCCCGCGGCGAGCGCCTGGTCCAGGTACTCGCCGCCCGACCCGTACCCCTCGACCACGACATAGGTGAAGACGCCGGACCCGAGCAGGTCATCCAACTGGTCGAGCCCGCGCAGCCGGCCGCCCACCGTGTGGACGCTGTCTTCCGGATCCTCGGTGGCGGTCGTCTCGACGACCCCGGTGACCACGCCGAGCGGCGTTGCGACCCACTGCTGGAAGCTGGTCGCGATGTGAAGCAGTCGTGTCCGCGGCCCCAGCCTGCCCGCGGCGTGCTCCGCTCGGACCGCGTCAGCCAGCGCCTCGCCCGACGCATCGATCAGGCGCCTCCGATCTCGGTACCCGACCCAGTAGCCCCGCTCCGCCTCATGCAGGACGATCGCGGCCGCCTCCGAGTAGCGGTGCTCCTCGATGCCGAGTGGCTCGAGCGACTCGATCCGGAACGGGAGGGCGGCGATGACCACGAACGTCGCCGCGACACC
>JACCXQ010000165.1 GCA_013696945.1 Chloroflexota bacterium
GTGTGCACATCGCCACGGCCATCGACGCAGGCGCTGAGTTTCTCTTCACTTGGGATGGGGCTTCACCCTCCGGCAGGAGGGCGCCCGACAAGATGCTGACCTATGACGGTCGCATCGGTGAGCCGCCGCTGAGGATCGTTGAGCCGTTCGACCCCTGGGGTACGCTCGGCCTAGCTGGTGGGGACGTGGGGGAACGGACTAGCTTCTTGATCCCCAACGAGCCGCCGCAGCCTTCCGGGCAATCTCCTGACGCTTCTCGGGAGTAAGGCGCAAGGCTCGTGCCTTGCCACCCTTCAGTCCACCAAGCCGGCCTAACTCGACGGCTGCCGGGTTACGGGTGTCATCAGGTCTCGGCGCGCCGCTTGTGGCCTCATCTACGATGGACGCGGCAAGCTGGTTCAGGTCGAGCTTGCGATTTCTTGACCGCTCAGGCATGCCGCCAGTGTGCGCCCGGCTGCTCAGGCGGTCAAGCCCGACCCGGATTCAAACTGACCCACTACCCGACCGGGCCCCCCGGGAACGTCCGCGAACCGTACGGCTCGCTGGGCGTTTGGATCGGGCAGACGTCCACCCAGCGGCCGATCCGAGCGCTCTCCACGACGGCCTCGATCAGGGCAACGCCCCGGGCACCATCGGCCAGAGTGGGGTAGGTCGCGTCGGCCCCGTCCGGCGGCGGGCCGCCGGCGGAGATGGCTGCATAGAAGGGCCGGAGCACGTCCCGCAGGGCCTCGGCCCAGCCTTCCGGATGCCCCGCGGGAAGCGAGGGGATGCCGACCGGCGGTCCGGCCCCGGACGGAGACCGCGCGAGTAGGGCCGATTCGTCCCGGGCACCCACCCAGAGCTGCTCCGGGGATTCCTGCGCCCAAGCGAGCGACCGGTCGGATCCGGAGAGCTCGATAGTGAGGTCATTCTTGTGACCCGGACTGACCTGGCTGACGACCAGCGTGCCGCGAGCGCCATCCTCGAAGCGGACCAGGACGGTGGCGACGTCCTCGGTCTCGATCGACACGGGCTCCGTGGTGCCCGAAGCGCCGCTGAAGGCTGCTCCGGACCGTACCGGACGATGACGCACAGGGACGAGCGTCGCGAGGTCGGCCATCACCGCGACGACCCGAGCGCGCGCTATGTACTCGACGGTGTCGAACCAGTGGGTCCCGATGTCAGCGAACGCCCGCGATACGCCGCCGGCAGCCGGGTCGACGCGCCAGTTGTAGCCGTTCGCGTCGGAAAGCCAATCCTGGAGGTATCCGCCGTGGACCAGTCGCAAGCGTCCGAGGTGGCCGCCATGGACCAGCTCGCGGGCGCGGCGGACCATGGGATAGCCACGGTAGGTAAGCGCGACCGCCGCGTGCCGGCCGGTGCGCCGCGCGACGTCGAGCAGCATGGATGCGCCGGGCCGGTCGACCGCCACCGGCTTCTCGACGACCACATGCTTGCCCGCCTCCATCGCCGCGCTCGCCATCTCGACATGCGTCTGATTGGGCGTGCAGATGTGCACGACGTCGATGGAGGGATCGTCGAGCACCTGACCGAGGTCGGTGACGGCTCGCGGCACGCCAAGCGCCCGGGCGGTCGATGGTGCTGGCCGGCAGTCTGCGCTCTCGAGGCCCGTCCGCATCGACGCATGAGGAGAGAAAAAGGCCCGTCCGAAGACGGGCCTTAGCCATGGTCAGCTGACGCCGGCACGGCCGGGGTCAAGTGCTTACTTGATGTCGACCTTGGCGCCCTGCTCCTCGAGCGCGGCCTTGATCTTGTCTGCCTCGTCGCGAGCGACGCCCTCCTTGACCGCCTTGGGGGCCGCGTCGACGAGGTCCTTCGCCTCCTTGAGACCCAGGCCGGTCAGCTCGCGCACGACCTTGATGACGGGGATCTTGTTGGGACCGATCTCGGAGAGGACGGCGGTGAACTCGGTCTGCTCCTCCGCCGCAGCAGCGGCCGGTGCTGCGCCCGAGGCGGGCGCGGCTGCAGCGGCCATCGGGGCCGCGGCCGTGACGCCGAACTTGTCCTCGAACGCCGTCTTGAACTCCGCGATCTCAAGCATGGTCATGCCCGCGAACGCCTCGAGCAGCTGGTCAGTGGTCAACTTCGCCATGACGGTGTGTTCCTCCGTTCAGGTGTGGTGGTGGTCGTGGTCATCTCGGCCGCGCTCAGGCCGCGGCTCCGGTCCGCTGGTCGGCGAGTGCCTGGAAGAGGCCGGCCATCTCGCGGAGGGGTGCATCGAAGAGTGCCGCGGTCGTGGCAAGTGGTGCGGCGAACCCGCCGGCGATCCCGGCAAGGAGCTCGTCGCGGCTCGGCAGCGTTGCGAGGCGCGTGATCCCAGCGCTATCGATCCGGCTGCCACCCATGACCGCGCCGCGGATGACCACGGAGCGGAATGGCCGCAGCGCATCGAGCAGCCCCTTGGCCAGGGCGACCTCGTCATCGCCGCCGAGTGCGACGGCCGAGGGACCCTCCAGAAGGGTCGAGAGGTCGGGGCGGCCCGCCTGATCGGCCGCGATCCTCGCGAGCCGGTTCTTGACGATGCGGTAGGTGATCCCCTTCTCACGAAGGGAGCGCCGCACAGCGCCGAGATCCGAGACGGTCAGGCCGCGGTAGTCGGACACGATCGCCCGGTCGCTGCCACTGAAGGCCTCGACCAGATCGGCGACCGCGGCGCGTTTGGCCTCGGTCGGCATGGAGTACTCCTTTCCTGGCGGGCGCCTTGCGGTCGGACGCCCCTGCGTGGTTCCGCGCAGGGGTCGGTCGTGACTGCGGCGCAGCGCGACCCAGGCTGGGAGCCCGGAGACCCGTGCCTCGGCGTGCCCGTCGGCGTCCCCCGGCGTGGTGCCGGGTCCGGTCGACGATTTCGGTCCGGTCCGTCGGGGTCACCGGCGGCTGGCGATCCATCGGGGATCGCCGTGGGACGCAACGCTGTCTGTGGCGGAAACTCTCTGGTGGCCGGCAGACCGTCCTGCCGGTGGGGCTCTCGCCCGCTCTCGTGGTGCGGCTGGTGAGGCCGCCCGTGCTAGGCGGCAGCCCTCGCGAGAAGGCCCGGCACATCCACACGGATGCCGGGACCCATCGAGGAGGCCACCGTCAGGCTCTTGAAGAACTGCCCCTTCGTGGCGCTCGGTCGCGCCCGATTGACGGCATCGACGAGCGCAGCGAGATTGTCGGCCAGCTGATCCGGCTCGAAGCTCGCCTTGCCGAATGGGACGTGGATGATACCGGTCTTGTCGACCTTGAACTCGACGCGGCCGGCCTTGACCTCCTTGACCGCCCGCTCGAGGTCGAACGTGATCGTCCCTGACTTGGGGTTCGGCATCAGCCCGCGACGTCCCAGGATCCGGCCGAGCTTTCCGACCATGCCCATCATGTCGGGGGTCGCGAGAGCGATGTCGAATTCGAGCCAGCCGGCCTCGATACGCTTCACGATGTCCTCGCCGCCCACCTCGTCGGCACCGGCGCGCAGCGCCTCCTGGGCCTTGTCACCCTGTGCGAAGACCACGACGCGAACCGCTTTCCCGACCCCGTGCGGGAGGACGACGGTGCCGCGGACCAGCTGATCGGCGTGGCGCGGGTCGACGCCGAGGCGGATGTGCGCCTCGACCGAAGGATCGAAGTTGACGCGGCTCGTCTCCTTGAGGAGCGTCACCGCTTCGAGTGGCTCGTACGAGCGGTGTCGCTCGACGAGCTTCGCCAGTTCCTGGTAGCGCTTGCCGTGTGGAGCCATGTCTGAGATCTCCTGTTAGCGGCCCAGGGTGGGCCTGCCCCTTGCGACGCGGGGTCTACGTGCCGGATGCGGTCCGGCTCCATCCGTTTCGGTCTCGGCGGGTCAGCCGGTGACCTCGATACCCATCGAGCGCGCTGTGCCCTCGATGATGCGCGAGGCGGCGTCGATGTCAGCCGCGTTCAGATCGACCATCTTGGTCTGGGCGATCTCGCGCACCTGTGCCCGCGTGACGGACCCGGCGATCTCGCGGCCGCTGGTCGACGAGCCCTTCTCAACGCCGGCTGCCTTGCGCAGCAGGTCCGCTGCCGGCGGCGTCTTTAGGATGAACGTGAAGCTGCGGTCCTCGAAGACGGTGATCTGCGCCGGGATGACCTGGCCAGCCTGGGCCGCCGTCCTTTCGTTGTATGTCTTGCAGAACTCGACGATGTTGATGCCGTGCGGGCCCAGGGCCGTGCCGACCGGCGGCGCGGGCGTGGCCTTGCCGGCGGGCAGCTGGAGCGTCAGCACGATCCGTACTTTCTTGGCCATTCGGTGGGCGTTCCTCGTTCGGGGGAGCGGCTGGACGCCGCGCTACAGCTTCTCGACCTGAAGGAAGTCGAGCTCGACCGGCGTCTCGCGGCCGAAGATGCTGACGAGCACCTTGAGCTTGTTGCGTTCGGGATTGACCTCGTCGACGGTCCCGATGAACTCGGCGAACGGCCCGTCCGTGACGCGGACGCTCTGGCCCTTCTGGAAGGCGACCCGATACTTGGGCGTCTCGACACCCATCTGGCGCAGGATCTGCTTGACCTCGTGCTCCTCGAGGGGCACGGGCTCGTTGCGGCTGCCGGGGATGTTGCCGCCGCCCACGAAGCTGGTCACTCCCGGGGTGTTCCGGACCACGAACCAGCTGTCAGGGTCGAGGATCATCTCCACGAGCACATAGCCGGGGTAGACCTTCTTCTGGACCGTCACGCGCTGCCCGGCACGGATCTCGATCTCGTCCTCCTCGGGCACGAGGACCTGGAAGATCTTGTCATCCATCCCCATCGACTCGATGCGGTGCTCCAGGTTCGTCTTGACCTTCTTCTCGTAGCCCGAGTACGTGTGGATGACGTACCAGCGCTTGTCCGGCCCCTTCTGGGTGATGTGGTCGAGGAAGTCGGTCATCACGCTGTTGTGCTCACGAACTTCAGGACCTCGTTGAAGAGGATGTCGAAGAAGCCGATGTAGGCGCCGACGACCGCGCTGATGACGAAGACGAGCACGGTCAGGTTGCGGGTCTGCTCCCGCGTCGGCCAGGTGACCTTCTTGAGTTCCGAATACGACTCGTCGATGAACCGACGGATACGACGCACGTGTCAGCTGTCCTTCATGTCGCTTGGTTGGCAGGGGCGGCGGGACTCGAACCCACAACCGCTGGTTTTGGAGACCAGTGCTCTTCCAATTGAGCTACGCCCCTACCGAGGCTGGGTGTCTTCGCTATTTCGCCTCGCGATGGAGGGTGTGGCGCCTGCAGCGCGGGCAATACTTGCGCAGTTCGATTCGGTTGGGATCGTTCTTCTTGTTCTTCCTGGTGCTGTATGTCCGCTCGCGGCACTCGGTGCATGCGAGCTGGATGACCGGCCGATTCTCGACTTTGGCCATCGTCGCTACGCCAGGATCTGGGTGATGGCGCCGGCACCGACGGTCCGGCCGCCCTCGCGGATGGCGAAGCGCTGGCCGGTCTCCAATGCGATGGGCGTGATGAGCTCGACGGTCATGTCGAC
>JACCXQ010000177.1 GCA_013696945.1 Chloroflexota bacterium
TGGCCATCGCCAGCCGGCTCCGTCCGGCCTGGCCGTGCATCCACGAGATGAGCCTGTGGCTGGCACGCCGTCTTCCCGGCGGCCAGGACGCCGCGACAGGCATGAACAAGGGCGGGACGGTCGAGGCGGCAGGTCTCCGGGTGACGATGGTGCGAGCCGACCATTCGGCCGGGGACTGGAACGCTGATGGCGGCGTCCCGCTCTATCTCGGCGAGCCGTGCGGTTTCGTCGTCGAGCTCGAGGACGGGTCGCGCATCTACCACGCGGGGGACACCGACGTGTTCGGCGACATGGCGCTCATCCGCGAGCTCCACCGACCCGATACCGCCTTCCTGCCCATCGGCGGACACTTCACGATGGGCCCGCGCGAGGCGGCGCTGGCGGTCCAGCTCCTTGGCGTGCGCACGGTTGTGCCCATCCACTACGGGACGTTCCCGTTGCTCGCCGGCACGCCAGACCAGCTCCGCACCGCGCTCCGCGAGCGGGGACTCGGCAACGTCACGGTCCTGAGCCCGGAGCCGGGCGAGGTCGTGACGCTGGGCGGCTAGCGCCCGGACAAGGCCTGCTAGGGCAGCGCGGGTTCGCTCGCCGAGCCGGACCCAGCCCGCGCGACCGGAGCGGCCGTGCGCAGGCGTGCATCGGTCGGCTTCCCGTCAGGCAGCCCTGAACCGATGCCGCGCTCCTCGCGCACCCGACGCACGGCCTCGGCGATGACCCGCATCTTGGCCTCCGCCTCCTCCACCGTCCGCGTCTTCAGGCCGCAGTCGGGATCGACGAAGATCGACTCGGGCGGCAGCATCTCGAGCGCCAGCGTGATGCCCCGGGCGACCTCGTCGACCGATTCGACGCGGTGCGAATGCGAGTCGACCACGCCGAGCCCGATGTGCTTCGTGAACGGGATCTCGCGGAAGCGCTCGAGGAGGTCGAAGTCGGAGTTCGTGAGCTCCAGGTCGATCTGGTCGACCGGGATGTCGAGCATCTGGGGGTAGGCACGGTCGAAGTCGCCGTAACAGATATGGGTGAGGGCGTAGGCGGGCAGGCCGTCGGTCACGATACCCATCGCCTCGGCCACGAGCGGCAGCTCGTCGAGGCGCGCCGAGGCCGCCGGCTCGTCGATCTGGATGAACCGCGCCCCGGCCGAGGCCAGATCCATCGCCTCCTCGTGGATGGCCCGCGCCACGTCGAGGACGAAGTCGCGCCGCGAGCCGTAGTGCTCGTCGAAGCTCCAGTCGGCGATCGTGTACGGACCCGTGAGCATGCCCTTGACGGGTCGATCGGTCAGCGACTGCGCGTACTGCCACATCTCCACGGTGATGGGGTGCGTCCGCCCCACGGCCCCGACACAGATCGGCTTGCGGTAGTACCGGTTGCCGTACGAGCGCACCAGGCCGCCGATCTCGAAGCCCTCCAGCTCCTCGGCGAAGTAGGTCGCCATGTCACCCCGGTACTGCTCCCCATCGACGAGGATGTCTATGCCGATCGACTCCTGGAACCGGATCCAGCGCTCGGTCGCCCGGCGCTCCAGCGCATCCAGCTCACCGTCTGGTAGGCGTCCGGCGGCGTGCTCCGCTCGCGCCTTGCTGAGCTCCGGCGGCTTCGGGAAGGACCCGACCGACGTGGTCCAGAGGCCGTTGCTCACGAGCCCCTCCCCTGTGGGCGGACTCCTGGCTCGTAACTCCCGAGTGCCGCGGACCGGGCATCCACCGCTCGCGGATCGATCTCGTGCGCCAGCCGATCGGCGCGCAGCCCTGCCTTGCGAGCTGCCTCCGCTAGGGCCTCGATCTTCGCCTTGGCACGGTCGCGCGGAAGGTACTCCAGGCCCGTCGACGGGGCGAGCCCCACCCGGTCGAGGCCGCGTGCGTTGAGCGACGCGGCGTAGCGCGCGGCCCAGATCATCACGGCCTCGTCGTCGCGGGCCGTGTTCCGGGCATCCGCGACGCCGCACACGATGCCGCGCTCCTGTGGTGCCTGGGCGATGACGCGCCAGCTGTCCGGGCCCGCGATGAGATCGAACAGGTAGCTCGCGAAGGGGCGGTCGTAGAGCAGCCGCGCTCCGGTGTGCTCGGCGCTGCCCATCGTCACCGCCAGGCACAGATGAGCGTCGGCGAGATCGGCCAGCCCGTCGGTGAGTCGGTTCAGCGCGTCGGACGCGAGGCTGCGTTCAGCGTCGTCCGCTGAGCCGATCATCGTGAGCGCGTTCTCGTCGACCTGGACGACCGGCGCGCCGGCCTCGACCAGTGCCCGGATCTCCTGTGCCAGCGCTTCCGCGAGGCTCAGCGTGAGAGTCTCGCGTCCGACAGCTCCCGGGTCCGACAGCCGGCCCAGCGTGTACGGCCCGACCAGGCACGCCTTGACCGGTAGCGGCACCAGTCCGCGCTCGCGCGCGGCCTCGCGCGCGATCTCGTCGGCCGCCTTCCAGTCCGCGACGAGGATCGGATGCGTCCACGCGGGCTCGGCCGTCGCGCGCGGCTGGCGGTAGTACGTGTTCGTGTCGAAGTAGCGCAGGAGCCC
>JACCXQ010000194.1 GCA_013696945.1 Chloroflexota bacterium
GCTGTCGCAGCGGCTGCCGCTATGGGAAAGGGGAGCGCCGAGCACGTCGATCGTGCCACGTCCGGATCACCGATGCACGCGATGCCTGTAGGCTCGACGCACCATCCAGGAGACGTCATGCGCAGCCAGGCCCTGCTCATCCTCATCCTCGCCCTCGCGGCCATCGCCTGTTCCTCTGGCCCCCCGACCGCCCCGCCGAGCGCCTCAGTCGACGTCGCCCCCTCGGGCGCGCCAGCATCGCGACCGGCCGGTTCGGTCGTGCCCGCCCCACCTACGCCCGAGCCCACGCTCGCCTCCTTCGAGCCGGACCCTGCGTGGCGCCCTGTCCTGGAGCTGACATCGGCGGTCGGTGGCAAGGACCAGGGCTCCTTCCGTGCGACTGGCCGCTACCGCATCCGCTACCACTGCCTCGGCGCGGGGAGCATCACCGTCCGAGCCGGCGGCAAGGTGCGCGCCACGCTCGACTGTGCCCCCGGGACGGCGGTCCCCGAACCGGTGATCGTTAAGCGCGCGGGAGGGCGCCATTCGGCAGAGGTGAGGCGGGTGGGCCAGATCGAATGGATCGCGGTCTTCGAGGTGCCCGAGGGCTGACGGTCGTTGGCCCGGAGCTCACTTGCCCCAGATGAGTGTCGGCAGGGCCAGTCCGATGGAGAGCAGAGTGATGCCGATCGTGGCGCTCTCGCGGCCCAGGCGGCTGAGCAGCGCAGCGCCGGGCAGCATCGCAGCCACCGAACCCGCGAGCAGCGGCACGACCAACCACCAGTTCGGCGTCACGCCGCTGAACGCGGTGGCGCTGAGCAGGTAGGTCACGACGGCCGTCGCGGCCATGGGGACACGCCCGACGAGTGATGACCCGATCGCTTGACGCGGGTCGATGCGCGCCAGGATGAGCAGCTTGACGCCGATCGGTCCCCATCCCGCGCCTGAGATCCCGGACGAGAATCCGGCCACGGTCCCGATGGCGCCGATGCGGGCGGTCGGCGCATCGTCTTCGTCGCGGACCGATCCGAGGCCGCCCCAGCGCAGGGTCGCAAGGACGATCAGGCCGACCACCACGATCATCCCGGCGACCAGGCGGGCGATGACGTCCTTTGGCACCATCGACGCGAACAGCGCGCCCGTGAACGCACCGATCATCCCGCCGATCACGATGGGCACGGCGATGCGGCGCGTCACGTTGCCGAGCCGGTAGTGGCTGGCCGCGCCGAGTGGGATGACCAGGACCTGCAGGAAGAGGGACACGGCAGCAGCGAACCGAGCGTCGACGCCGAGCAGCAACAACCCTGGCACCAGCACGCCACCGTAGACACCGATCGATGTGGCGGCAAGGCCAGCCGCCACGGCCACCAGCGTCCCTCCCAGGATCGTCGGCCTCTCGACGCCGGGAGCGAGGTAGAGGACCGCCAGGACGACGATGGTGCAGATGATGGGCAGGGCAACGGATGCCGCGAACGCTTTCGGCGTGAGACCCGTTCGTTGCCGGAAGCGCGTGATGCGCGCCCGCCCCCCGCCGACCTCGGTGCTCGCGACCGTCACCGGGCCAAGGTCCGATGGCACCGGCAGATCGTCGGGGGTCGCCTCGGGCACGGCGGCTATACTACGCGACGCCCCGGGGCGCCCTCATCTGCGGCGCCACTTACCCACACGCAGCCAGGTCACACTGCCCCGATGATCGACACGCCGCCCCTCTCCGAGCGCGCCCTGCGCCGCCAGCTGACACATCTCGACGCCCTCGAGGCGGAGTCGGTCTTCATCATGCGGGAGGTCGCCGCGGAGCTCGAGCGCCCCGTCCTGCTCTTCTCCGGCGGGAAGGATTCGATCGTGCTCCTGCGCATCGCCGAGAAGGCCTTCCGCCCGGCGCGCTTCCCGTTCCCGGTGATGCACATCGACACCGGTCACAACTTCCCGGAGGTGCTCGACTTCCGCGATCGCCGAGTAGCGGAGCTCGGGGAGAGGCTGATCGTCGCCTCGGTCCAGGAGTCGATCGACAACGGCCGTGTGCGCGAGGAGCCCGGCAACCCGTCACGGAACCGGCTCCAGACCACGACGCTCCTCGATGCCATCACCGAGCACCAGTTCGATGCCGTCTTCGGTGGCGCCCGCCGTGACGAGGAGAAAGCTCGCGCCAAGGAGCGCGTCTTCTCGCTCCGTGACGAGTTCGGACAGTGGGAGCCCAAGGCGCAGCGGCCGGAGCTCTGGAGCCTCTACAACGGCAAGGTGCGCAAGGGCCAGCACATGCGCGTCTTCCCCATCTCGAACTGGACCGAGATGGACGTCTGGCAGTACATCCAGCGCGAAGAGGTGGAGGTGCCGAGCATCTACTTCGCCCACGAGCGACCCGTCTTCCGCCGCGACAACATGTGGCTCGCGACCAGCGACTTCCTCCCCAACGGCCCGGACGAGGCGGTCGAGTCGATGGTCGTGCGCTACCGGACGGTGGGCGACATGACCTGCACCGGCGCCGTCAGCTCGTCGGCCGCGTCCGTGGCCGAGATCATCGCCGAGGTGTCCGCGGCTCGGATCACGGAGCGTGGCGCCACCCGCGCCGACGATGCCTTCTCCGAGACGGCCATGGAAGACCGCAAGCGCGAGGGGTACTTCTGATGGATCTCCTGCGCTTCTCCACGGCTGGCTCGGTCGACGACGGCAAGAGCACGCTCATCGGGCGGCTGCTGTACGACTCGAAGGGTATCTTCGAGGACCAGCTGCAGGCCATCGAGCGGACCAGCCGGCGCCGCGGATACAGCCAGGTCGACCTGGCGCTCCTGACCGACGGCCTCCGCGCCGAGCGGGAACAGGGCATCACGATCGACGTCGCGTACCGCTACTTCGCCACGCCGCGCCGCAAATTCATCATCGCGGACACACCCGGGCACGTCCAGTACACGCGCAACATGGTCACCGGCTCGTCGACCGCGGAGCTCGCGATCGTGCTCGTCGACGCGCGCAAAGGCGTCCTCGAGCAGTCGCGGCGCCATGCGTTCATCGCCACGCTGCTGGGCATCCCTCATCTGCTCGTGGCGGTCAACAAGA
The DNA here is from genome assembly GCA_013696945.1 of Chloroflexota bacterium. Classification (GTDB taxonomy): domain Bacteria; phylum Chloroflexota; class Limnocylindria; order Limnocylindrales; family CSP1-4; genus Palsa-1032. The sequence goes on from JACCXQ010000194.1 coordinate 3,034, forward strand.
TGGACCTGGTGGCCTATGACGAGGCCGTCTTCGACGCCATCGTCGCCGACTTCAAGGAATGGGCTGCCCGGCTCGACGTCCACGACATCACGTTCATCCCGATCTCGGCGCTCCACGGCGACAACGTCGTGCAGCGGTCGCTCGCGATGCCTTGGTGGCAGGGCCCGTCACTGCTCTACCACCTCGAGACCGTGTACACCGGCTCCGACCGCAACCTGATCGACGCTCGCTTCCCGGTCCAGTGGATCATCCGCCCCCAGACCGACGAACACCACGACTACCGCGGTTATGCGGGCCAGATCGCGACGGGCGTCTTCAAGAAGGGCGACGAGGTGGTCGTGCTCCCGTCGGGGAAGCGCTCGCGGATCAAGAAGATCGAGACATTCGATGGCGAGCTCGAGGCCGCAGGGCCGCCACTCTCCGTCTCTATCCTCCTCGAGGACGACATCGACATCTCGCGCGGCGACATGATCTGCCGCCCCCACAACCAGCCGACGGTCGCCCAGGAGTTCGAGGCGATGATCTGCTGGATGCACGAGCGCCCGATGGCCGAGGGTGGGCGATACCTCCTCAAGCACACGAGCCGGACGGTGCGCGCGACGATCGATGAGCTGCGCTACCGGATGGACGTCAACACGCTGCACAGCGATCGCGCGGCGACCGAGCTCGGGCTGAACGAGATCGGGCGTGCCCGGCTCCGGACGAGCGCGCCGCTCCTGCTCGACACGTACGACGTGAGCCGCGCCACCGGCGGCTTCGTCCTGATCGACGAGACGACCTACGACACGGTCGGCGGTGGCATGGTCGAGCACGCCGGCCCCCCGCAGGAGGTCCCCGAGCCGGAGTCGGTCGCGGCCTAGCCGCCAGGGGGTCCCAGCAGCGCCGTAAGGCCCTGGCGCAGCTCGACCGGGTCGACCTCGATGTCGACGTCGGCCCTTCGCGATCGGGCGTCGGAGCGGCCGCGGTCGAGGCACGGACGATGTACGCGTGGTCCAGGCCGGCCGTCTCCGCCTGCGCGTACCAATGAGAGCTGACATGGTCCTCCGGGGTGAGCTGAGGGACTTTCGCACCATCGGCACAAGAAACGACTGCCCGACGCGCCTTGGTCCCTGGGTCGCCCGGCGTTCCACCGCGCCCGCGGCCCGCGCCGTGTCCCCCACGCTTCCCGCGGGACCAACGCCTCGCCGCCGCGCGACGGTCGGGCCACGGCTCGTATCATCGGCCGATGGACGAGCGGGCCACGACCTACGGCTTGGAGCCCCAGGCCTGCCCGTTCGTGGCGCTGGCCGACGACCGTGACCGGCGTCTCGACCTTCCTGACGATCGCCACCGCTGCTACGCCGAGCCGACCCCACAGCCGCGCGCGCTGGCCCACCAGCGGACCTATTGCCTTGCGCCAGCGTTCGCAGCCTGTCCGATCTTCCTCGACTGGGCGGCCAGGGCGTCCGCCGAACCGATCGCGACCCGGCGCGAGCTACCGAGCAGCGCGCGACTGGCGCGACCGAGCGACGTGCCATCGAGCCGCCCCACGGACCCGGGCGCGCGCGACTGGGCGGCGCCACCCGTCTGGACCGCCCGTGACGAGCAGCTGAGCGCCTTTCCGGAGGGGCCCTCGGCCGGAGATCGAGATGTCGACATCGGCGACCTTGGAAGCGATCCGGGAGCTGAAGCCGTCGCGGCCGCGCCGATCACTCCGCCGCATCGCCGGCCGGAGCCGCCCGCAGCCCCGTCGACCCCGCCCCTCCCGCCGGTGCCGGCCGATAGTCGGACCGTGCAGATCGGTGAGGCAGAGCCTCCGCCGTTCCTCGCGGCGCGCGAGCCTGCCGATCGCCCGGCGGCCCCGACGCGCCCGCCTGCGGCATCGGTGCCGCCGAGATTCGCCCGACAGGCCCGACATGCGCCGCCGAAGCGCCCCGAGGACGGACCCGAATGGTCTCGGCCGCGCCGATCCGCGGCCTACCCCACCCTCGGCACGCGGGTCGGGCTGCGCGGCGTGTCACCGATCGTCCTTGGCGCGGTCGGCCTTGCCATCGCCGCGCTGGTCCTCTTCCTTGCTCCTCGGTTCCTCGCCGGTGGGGCCGGTGGCGCTCCGACGCCGCGACCGTCCGTCGTCGCGGTGGCGACCCCGACGCCGGCCCCCACGCCGACGCCCGAGCCCACGCCGCAGACCTACACCGTCCAGAGCGGCGACAACCTGCTCAAGATCGCACGGATGTTCGGGCTGACCGTCGACCAGATCGCCTGCGCCAACGACATCCGCGACATCGATCGTCTGCAGGTCGGTCAGGTGCTGATCGTCCCCGACGATGAGTTCGAGTGCCCTGCGACGAGCCCGGCACCATGAGGCTCGGACGGCGCGACGCGCCGCGGCAGCATGCGCCCGTTCCCCTCAACGAGGAGCCAGGTTGATCGCCGTGATGAGTCCCGCCTCGACGCGGAAGGTCGCGTCGAGATGCTGCGACGGCGCGCCAGGCCGGACGACGAGCAGGTCCGCCTCGTAGGTGTTGCCGGTCTCGCGGACCTCGCCGGGGATCATCCGCAGGCCCTGATCGGCGCGCAGGAACCAGCCACCGACCTGCTCGACGCCGCGGAGCGTCCGGACGTTACCCAGCACGTGGACGCGCATCTCGGTGCGCTCGTCCATCAGCAGGACGGCGCCCTGGCGGTCTCCGGCATTCAGCTTCTCGAAGAAGGTCTCCATCGTCTCCACGGCACCCACGGCCGCAGTCTAGCAACGGACCCGTCAGAAGCCGCCGCCCGACCCCCCGCCCCCGCCGCCGCTCCCGCCGCCGCTGAAACCGCCAGAGCCGGAGCCGGAGCCGGAAGACGAGGGCGAGTCTCCGATGGTCCCGATCGCCGACATCATGCCGTCGAAGTCGGGGATCGCGGAATCGGAGAAGAGCCCCACAGACGTGCCGTCCTCCCCGCCGCCCGAGGCGAACGACGACTGATCGCCATACCAGAGCGGCGTCCAGACCGTCGCTGGCGTTGCCTGGCCCGACCGGAGGTCCTCGATGCTCCGCTCGAGCACCTGCTGGACCTCCTTCTGCAGACCGAGTGCCACGCCCCACACGGCCGCCTGGTCGGGCGTCTCGATCCACGGCAGCCCGGCGCCGGCCACCACCTGGTCCATGGAACGCGCCTGCTGCATGGTCTTCTGGAGTGTCCGGCGGTAGGCGGCGAGCATGGCGAAGAGCATCGCGCCGGCCATCGTCCGGGCGGGCATGACGCGCGATACGACCATCATCGCAACGCCGCCGACCGCCACGGCCGCGCCGAGCAGCAGAAGGCCCGAGCTGGGCAGGTTGAAGGCGACCACCGCGAGGATGACCCCCACGACCAGCGCGATGCCGCCGCGGAAGCTCCATCGTTCGATCGAGGCATTCGGCGGTTCGCGGAACCAGCCCTGGCCGGCGACGTGTTTCTCCAGCTGCCGGTCGAACTTCTCGACCGACTTGCCGAACTCGGGAAGGTCGTCCGGCTCGATGATCCGGTCCTTCTTGGCGAGCGAGCGGAGCCGCTCGAGGGCGTATTCCTCGGCGCGTCCCAGGGCCAGCTTGCGCCGGTTGCGCGCCACGAGCGGATCGGCCTCGTTGCCCTCCAGGATCTCGATCCCGACCTTGTCGCGTAGCAGCCGCTCATGCTTGCGGAACGCGAGGTCACCGCGGCCGGCGAGATGGACCATCGCCGTGGTCAGGGTGTGGCGGGACGATCGGCCGTCGAACAGCAGCGCGCCGGCCGCCGGCGTGAGCTCCGGTGGCGGTGCAGGCATCAGGATCGACGGGTCATCGAGATAGACGGGGTCCTTCCCGTAGCGCAACCACGAGCTGCCGGCCCAGCCCACAAGCAGGACGAGGGCCAGCGGCGCACCGACGATCCCCAGCAACGCGTTCACCTGGCGGCCGCGCTCCAGGTCCGCGGCGTGGGCCGGAGTGGCGTTCTCATCGACCCGCTGGAGGGCGACGAGCAGCGCCTCGTCCAGGTCACAGGAGCGGAGCCGCGGCAGCATGTCCTCATCGAATATGCGCTGCCGCTCCTCGTTGCCCAGGTACGCGGCGCGGTAGCCGGGACCGGCGTAGAGCTGCACCTGGCCATGGCAGCGGCTGGCGTCCATATCGAAGAGGATGGCCAGCCCATCGTCGATGCCCTTCCGGCCGACGCCCCACTGATCCATCAGCGCGATGGCATCGTGCTCGGCCTCGGCGACCGTGTCGCTCTCCGGCTTCACCTGGCTGTAGACCACGACCTCGGCGCCCGTGCGCTCCTCGATGGCGACGATCATCGCCGTCGCCTGCTCCTCGGTGCCCGCGGTGAAGATCTCGGCGAAGTCGTAGACGACACGTCCCGAGACCGGGTCGGGGTACGGCGGTCCGGCCGACGGTGGCGACCCTGTGCCCGGGAAGACGCCCGGTGTCGGTGTCGGGGCGGGTCCGGGGGAGACGCCCGGAGCGGGGGTCGAAGCGTTCGACGGGAGCGCGACGGAGACCGCCACGGTCGCCTGGGTGAGTGCGGCGAGCCAGCGGCCGGCAGCGAGATCGTCGGCTGTGGCGTCGTCGACGATGCTGCGGAGGCTGCCGTGGTCGAGCCCCGTCGCGGCAAGCGTCTCGGAGACGGCGATACCGATCGTGGCGCTCTCACGGCCCCGGTCGAATGCCCAGACCAGTGCCACGGAGTCACGGCCGCCCAGTCCCCACTCGGTCAGGAGGAGCGCCGAGTCCGCGTCCGCGGTAGCCGGGTCGCTCGCGGACCCAGGGTCCACGAGCGTGTAGACGACTACCCTGACGCCGGTGCGTGCCTCGAGGTCGCGCAGCACCTGGTTGGTCGCGCGACGCGCCTCGTTCGGGAATGCTTCGGCGGTGTCGTAGACGAAGCGGTCCGGCTCAGGGTCGCGGAAGGTGGGAGCCGCCGCGCTCGCGAGACCGGAGAAGGCGAGGATGATGGCGACGGCGGCGACTGCCGCGGACATCGCGCGACCCCACCGCAGGCTCCTCACAGCGCGGTAACGGTAGCCCAACCGGTCGCGCGCGGTCAGGCCCGGGCGGCCTCGGTGAGGCTGGCACGCAGCCGGAGCACGAGCTCGGCGCCCATCTCGTAGCGCCCGAAGCTGGGCATGATGTACGTGCCGTCGACGAGGTGGCGCGTCGCAGTCAGGAGCTCGAGCGCCATCTCCAGGCCGATCTCGGCTCCACGCTCGCCGGCCGCGTGCATCGCCGCTCGCACGGCATCGGGGATGGTGATGCCGGGCACCTCGTTGTGCAGGAACTCCGCGTGGCGGGCCGTGTGCAGTGGCAGGACGCCCAGGAGGACCGGTCGGGGGAGCCGGTCACCCCAGCGGGCCGCGGCACGGCCCATGAAGCGCTCCCATTGGTCGGGGCTGTAGATGGGCTGGGTCATGATCACGTCGGCTCCGGCCTCGAGCTTGCCTGTGAGTCGATCGATCTCGTGATCGAGGTCGGCGGCGGTGGGATCGAGGGCACACGCAATGGTGAAGCCCGCGGGCGCACCGATCGGCTTGCCGGCCTGGTCCTCGCCGCGATTCAGACGGCGCAGGATGCCGATCAGGCCCGTCGAATCGATGTCCCAGATCCCCGTCCCGGTCGGGTAGTCACCGACGCGCGGCGGGTCTCCGGTCAGGGCGAGGATGTTCCGCACGCCCAGTGCGTGGGCGCCGAGCAGCTCCGATTCCAGCGCCATGAGGTTCCGGTCGCGCGTGGTGAAGTGCACCAGGCACTCGAGATCCAGGTCGTGCTGGATCCCGAACGCGACGGCCATCGCGCCCATGCGGACACGCGCCATCGCGCTGTCGCTGATGTTGACGAGATCGACGCCCGCCTCCTGGAGGAGACGTGCGGCCTCGATGGTCCGCTCGATGCGGACCGAACGTGGTGGATCGATCTCGACGCTGATCACGAAGTGCCGCTCCTCGAGCGCCGTCGCGAGCCGGGTCGGAGGCGGCGGTTCCTGCGCGGAACCTGGGCTGCTTCGATCGGCCATGGCCGCGCGCGGCGATGCACCGTCGCCGAGCGGCTCGGTGCGCGCGGCTGCCGTCCCCTGCTCGCGCGCGATCGCCACGTCGAGTGCCTGGCGCATCGCCGCGACGTGTTCGGGCGTGGTGCCGCAGCAGCCACCGATGATCCGCGCCCCCGCGGCGAGGAACCGTTGCACCGCCTCCCCGAAGTACGTCGGGCCCGCGGCGTACACGAACTGGCCCTCGACACGCTGCGGAAGGCCGGCGTTCGGCATGATCGAGCGAGCGAGGCCGGCCGACGGGCGGCCCATCTGCCCGAGTGCATCGAGGCAGACGAGCGGACCCACGCCGCAGTTGACCCCGACCGCGTCGACGCCCGCGGTCGCCAGCGCCGTCGCGGCGGTCTGGGGCGATGTCCCGTCCATGGCCAGCAGCTCCTCGCCGAAGGTCATCTCTGCGATGACCGGCAGGTCGCACGACGCGCGCGCCTGCTCGATCCCCATGAGCAGCTCGTCGAGGTCGCTGAACGTCTCGAAGACGAGCAGGTCGACGCCCCCTTCGAGGAGCCCCTCGATCTGCTCGCGGAAGGCCGCGGCGATGGCGGTGGTCGGTTCACGCTCCGGGCCGCGGACGGCGGCGCCGAGCGGCCCGATGCTCCCGGCCACGAGCACGTCTCGGCCAGCCACGTCGCGCGCCTCCCGCGCTACCTGGGCCGCACGCCGGCTCAGCTGTGCCGCTCGGTCGGCCAGACCGTGCGGCGCGAGCCGGAAGCGGTTCGCGCCGAAGCTGCTGGTCTCGATCGCGTCGGCGCCGGCCGCGATCGCCTCTCGGTGGATCGCGCCGATCAGGTCCGGGCGGGTGTCGACGAGCTCGTCGAGCGACGCCCGTTGTGGCACGCCCCGGCTGAACAGCAGCGTGCCCATCGCGCCGTCGAACAGGATCGGCCGGCGGGCGAGCCGCTCGGCGAAGGCGCGGCGCGGGTGCGAGAGCGGGTTCGTCATCGCGGGAAGGGTAGCGTCCGTCCGTCAGGGAAGCGACGCCGCGGAGCCTCGCCGGCGCAGGAGTCGGACATGCTCGCCGTCCCACGCCACCTCCGGGGCTCGTGGCCGGCCGTTGTACGTCGAGGCCATCGATGAGCCGTAGGCGCCAGCGATGCCGATGGCCACGATGTCGCCGCGAGCGAGGTCCGGGAGCGCCGCCTCCCCGAGCTGGTCGGTCGACTCGCAGATCGGGCC
>JACCXQ010000170.1 GCA_013696945.1 Chloroflexota bacterium
CGACCTGGGCCTCCGCGTCCCGCGCCCCATCGCCGACCGCGATGGCCAGCTGACGGTCCGGTTCGAGCGACTCGAGCTCACCGTTCTCGTGTACCTCGACGGCCGGACGCTGGAGGGCGAGACCGCGTGGGCGGAGCCGCTGTACGTCAAGATCGCCGAGGTCATTGCGGCCATCCACGGAAGCACCCAGAGCGTGCGCCACCTCGTTCCGCGCACCGAGCGGTACGAGCTCCCGTTCCTGCCGAGGCTCGCTGACACGGTCGAGGGCCTCGTTACCGGGGCGTCCTTTCCGGCCGATGACCATCCCACGCTGGCCGGGCTCCGCGACCTGCTCGCGCCTCGGGTCGCCGAGCTGCTCGACCGGATCGTGGTCCTTGGGACCCTGCGCGATGGGGCACGCAAGCGCGGCGGCGAAACGGTCCTCTGCCACACCGACCTGTGGGGCTCGAACCTGCTCCTGGACGAGAACGGCGAGCTGAGCGTCGTCGACTGGGACGGCGCACTGCTGGGGCCGCCGGAGCACGACCTGTTCATGTTCGCCGGGACCGGCTTCTTCCCGGCCGATCGGTTCGGCTGGTTCCTGGATCGTTACGAGCGCGCATTCCGTCCGATCTCGCTCGACGCCGACGTCTTCGGTTTCTACTTGGAACGGCGCAACCTGGAGGACATCGCGGAGTTCGTCATCCAGCTGACCGAGGGCAGCGGCGACGATGCGGACCTGTACGCGGCGCTCGGCTACACCGCCCAAGTGATCGATGACTGGCCAGGGCTCGAGAAGCGGATCGATGCTGTCCGCGGGCTACTGCGCGCTCGTGCCCAGGACCGCTGAGCGTAAGTCAGGGCACCTCGAGCGCGCCTTCGGGGGCATCCGAGATCCACACGGCGATGTCGCCCTCCGAGGTGCCGGGGGGCGACCCCAGCTCCCGGTAGCTGGTCCCGAATGCGATCAGCCGGCCGTCGTCCGCGACAGAGATCCTGGCCATCGTTAGCCGGGGCTCGCTGCTGAACTCCGGACGATGGGAAAGCGGCTCCCACACGGCGCCGTCGGCGGAGAACCAGACGGCGGCGCGCGAGCGGTCGTCGAAGGCGTTGGGAGCCTCCCCCGGTATCGCGCGGGAGCCAACAGCGATCGCTCCGGGGCCGGCTGCGGTGACGCCTTCGATCGAGGTCAGGGGGTCCGTCGCGAACACGCCCCGCGCATCGTCGACCCTTCGCCAGTTCTCCCCGTCCCGGCTGAGCCAGACGACGCCCACCGAACGGTCCTCCCGATGGTCATCGTGAAGGACATAGCTCGTGCCGACCGCGACGACCGATCCCGAGACCACGGTCACGCCGTTTATCTGCTGCCACCCCGGCCCGCCGAACGCGTCGTCATCCTCGATGCGTAGCCACGCTTCTCCGTCATCACTGGTCCAGACCGCGCCGTCGTCCTGGCCCGCCTCGTTCCCCGTCCGACCAAAGGCGACCAGCCGATCGCCGAAGACGACCACCTGCCACATGTCGGCGCCCTCGAACGCCGGCTGATTCTCCACGCGCTCCCAGCGCCGGCCGTCCAGAGACGTCCAGACGGCGGAATCGAGTCCACCGGTGCCATCAGGCTGGACACCGACCGCTATCAGTCGGTCGCCGAAGACGACGACGTCCCCCATCGCCGCGCCCGCGAACGCTGGGGCTTCCGGCGTCAGACGCTCCCAGGTCATCGGATCGGTGGCGACCCACACGGCAGCGCGGAGCGTCGTCGACGGGTCCAGTGCGGAGTCTTCGCCGCCGACGGCGATGAGCTGCTCACCCCATCGCGCGACCCCGCCCATGCCCTGGTTCCCGTCGCTGAAGTCGTCTCGCGGCGTGACGGCGTCGGCACCGAAGCTCCCGTCGTTCGCAACGCGCGACCAGCGGATGCCGTCCGAGGATGTCCACACCGCCGCGTCCTTCCGATGGTCGGCATCCGAGGTGGTGCCGACAGCGACAAGACCTGTCGGGGTAGACACGATCTCGGCGATGAACTGGCCCCCGTCGGTGCCGCTGGCGTCGGGGCCTCCGGTGAAGACGCCCTCGGTGGTGGGAAGGCGCTGCCATCTGGTCCACCACGGGCTAGCGGTAGTCGGCGACGCCGTCTGCGCCGATGCGCTCGCTCGAGGGTCAGGTCGAGTCCCTCCCAGACCAGGGAACAGCGCGAGGCCGGCCCCCACGAGCGCCAGGAGGGACACCGCTGCCGCCAGGCGAACGAAGAGCGGCGTCCTACTACGGCGCGACGGCAGCCGGTCCCCCGTCGTGCGGACGAGTCCATCGACACCGCTCGGATCGGTGTACGCCAGCAGCTCAGACCGGATCCGACGGTCGAGCTCATCCACCGGTCACCGCCAGGGACTCGCGCAGGCGCGCGCGCGCCGTGTGGAGCCGCGACTTCACGGTCCCGGTGGGCAGACCCAGGACGGTCGCGATCTCTTCGATGGTCCGCTCCTCGAGATAGAAGAGCGCGACGACCTCGCGATGCCGCGGATCGAGCTTGCGCAGCGCGGCCTCGATCTCCGGACGTTCGTCGAGCGGCATCGAGACGGCCGGGACGATGCCCTCCGTCAACCGGTAGGGTCGACGCTCACGGAGGGCGTTGCGCGACCGGTTGATCACGATGCGGCGCAGCCATGCATCGAAGCGCGCGGGGTCCCGCAGCTGATGCAGCTGCTGCCACGCCGCGACCAGGGCGTCTTGGGCGACGTCAGCGGCGCGTTCTCGGTCGAGCACGATAGCCATGGCCAACCGGAGTAGCGATGGCGCCTCCGTGCGGATCAGCACTTCGAACGCTTCGCGGTCGCCCGCGCGCGCCCGAGCGACGAGTACTTCGTCCACTGCCCCTCCTGGCGCGATGTCCCCATGCTAACCAGACACGTTGGGACGCCCCAAGGTTCATCCCGCTACCGGGCAGCCCCAGCTTGACGCCAGCGGGTCCCTCACCCGGCGGCACGAGCCGCATCGAGCGGTCAGCCTCCGGCGAGGAGCACCGCCCCCAGCGCGAGCGCCCCTGGGAGTGCCTGGATCAGCAGGATCCGCCGCGACACGGTGGCCGCCCCGAATACGCCGGCGACGATCACACAGGCCAGGAAGAACAGCTTGAAGTGGAAAGCGGTCGGTTGCGGTGCGATGAGACCGACCAGCAGTCCCGCCGCCAGAAAGCCGTTGTACAGCCCCTGGTTGGCCGCCAGCGTCGCCGTCAGCTCCGCCCGCTCCGCGGTCAGCCCGAACGTGCGCATCCCGAGCGGTTTCTGCCACAGGATCATCTCGAGGACCAGGAACCAGACGTGGAGGGCAGCGACCAGGGCGATCAGGACGGCGGCGACGATCGACACGGTGCTCACGAGGAGGACCACCTTGAGGGTGGGCGGCCTGCGACGAAGGCGAACGCCTCAGCGACCAGCCCTTCCCATTCGGCGCTGCGCTCGAACCGGTGGACGGCCCACTGCTTCAT
>JACCXQ010000218.1 GCA_013696945.1 Chloroflexota bacterium
TCCAGACGCGAAAGCTCCTCCACGGTCAGCCCGAGCCTGGCGAGGTGCGCGACGTGTTCGACGTCGCGACGGGTGAGGTTGGCCATGCCCGACAGGATACCGACCCGCCGTCGCCTCTCCCGACATGCCACACTGCGACGGAGCCACGCAGCAGAGACCGGGGTGGATGCGTGAGGATCGAACCGCGCAGAGAGCGACAGCCCAGCCGCGCCAACCCGCTTGCGGTCGGCGCGCTCCTCGTCCTCGCCGTCGCCGTCGCCGGCACGATCTTCTGGGTCAGCGGCTTCTTCGCGACGCCCGCACCGACGATGTTCCCGTCGCTGGACGCTCCGACGCCGTCCATGCTCGTATCGCCGGCCGGCTCGCCCAGCACATCGGCGGGCGCGACGGACGGTCTCGCTCCGACGTTCGGCCCTGTCCCGAGCGTGACGGCCGGAGCCACGTTCAGTCCCTTCCCGACGGACGTGGTCTTCACGCCTCCGACGACGGAGGGCCCCACGGCGCGTCCGACCCCACGACCTACACCCCGGCCGACAGCGGCACCGACCCCGCGCCCGACGACTCGGCCGACTCCACGCCCGACGACTCGGCCGACTCCACGCCCGACACCTCGGCCGACGCGCGAGCCCACGCCCAGGCCGACCCGGGAGCCGACACCCAGCCCCGACCCCACCGCTGAGCCGACGGCCGTGCCGACGATCGAGCCCCCGACGCCTGCACCGTCGCAGACTTTCGATCCCCCTAGTCCGTGTGTGCCGCCATGCGTGCCACCGCCGGATACGCCGCCTCCAGCTCCCTGAGAGTCGCGCCCTCGGGCGGCGCGAAGATGACGATCAGCACGAGTTCCTCTTCGATGTCGTGGAAGCGATGGGGAGCCTCCGCCGCGACGAACAGCACATCGCCCGGCGCGATGTCGCGTGTCTGTCCGCCAGCCGTGAACTGCGACCGACCGGCCATGACCACGTAGATCTCGTCCTCCCCGTGGGGCGACTGGCCGTCAACGGCGCCTGCGGCCAGCACGTAGAGTCCCACGCTCATCGATGCCTCGCGGATGAACTCCAGGTAAGCGTCGGCCGACCCGGCGCGACTCTCGAGGAGCGAAGCCAGGTCGAACGCCTTCACGCTTCGGCCGACTCACCGGCCAGGAGCCGCCTGAACGCCTCCTCGTCAAGGACGGTCACGCCCAGCTCCTGCGCTTTGGCGAGTTTCGAGCCGGCGTTCTCGCCCGCCAGCAGGAAGTGGGTCTTGCGGCTCACCGAGCTCGCCGCCTTGCCGCCGGCCGCGCGGATGGCGTCCTCGGCCGCCTGTCGGTCGTACCCCTCCAGCGTGCCGGTGACGACGACGCTCTTGCCGGCCAGCGGCCCTGCGCCGTCCGCGGAAGAACGCGGTGCAGGCAGCTCAGGCTCGACGCCCGCCTCGGCGAGATCGAGGAGCACGTGGCGCCCCGATCCGGAGAAGTACTGCGCGAGGCTCGCGGCGACGTTCGGACCGACGCCCGTCACGGCCTCGAACCGCTCCGGGCGCTCCGTGGCGACCTCCGCAAGGAACTGCGCGGCGCGTGCCAGCCAGCCGGTCGGGCCCGACATCGGTTCCCCGTCACGCGGCGGGAGCTGCTCCGTAAGCCATGCCGCGAGATCAGTGGCTGTGGTCCAGCCGACCTGCGGGATCCCCAGCGCGGCCACGATCCTCTCCAGTGGCCGGCGTCGGGAGCGCTGGATCGCCGCGTGGAGGTTCTCGGCGCTCTTGCGTGCGTAGCGGTCCAGCGTCTCCAGCTGCTCGACATCCAGGCGGTAGAAGTCGCCGCGCGTCCGGACCATCCCGCGTTCGAGGAGCTGCGAGAGGACGGCCCAACCCGCGCCGTCGATGTCCATGCCGCCGCGCCCGGCGAAGTGGCCGAACTCCTGGCCGACGCGCGCGGGACAGGCGAGGTTCGGGCAGTAGTGACGGACGGCGTCGGGATCGCGGGCGACGGGCGTGTCGCAGACGGGGCAGCGCGCCGGCATCTCGAACTCGCGCTCGCTGCCGGTCCGCCGGTCGACCAGCGCGCGAACCACCTCGGGGATGACGTCGCCGGCCTTCTGGAGGACCACCTGGTCGCCGATGCGGATGTCCTTCCGGCGGACCTCATCGAGGTTGTGGAGCGTCGCCCGCGCGACCGTGCTCCCCGCGACCTTGGTCGGCCGCAGGTGAGCCACCGGCGTCAGGGTCCCCGTCCGGCCAACGTAGGGGACGATGTCCTCGACGACCGTCTCGACCTGCTCGGGGGGGAACTTGTAGGCGATGGCCCAGCGCGGCGCGCGCGAGACCATCCCGAGTCGACGCTGTTGATCGAAGGCATCGACCTTCACGACCACGCCATCCGTCTCGTACGCGAGGTCGTGGCGGGGCTCGCGCCATCGTTCCAGGAACTCGATCGCACCATCCATGTCCAAGTCGGATGCATGGTGCGGCTCGACGGGGAACCCCAGCGCCCCGAGCCGGTCGAGCGCGGCCGACTGGTGCTGCACGACCTCGCCGGGCGCGTTCCCGCCGGGTGCTCCGGGCTCCTCGATGAGGACGTAGAACCACGCCGAGAGGCGTCGGCTGGCCGTGACCGTCGGGTCGATCTGCCGCAACGACCCAGCGCCGCTGTTGCGCGGGTTCGCATAGAGGCTCAACCCCAGCTCCTCGCGCTCGAGGTTGATGCGGG
>JACCXQ010000220.1 GCA_013696945.1 Chloroflexota bacterium
CGGTGGAGGCATCGGTGACCCACGGCGCCTGGCGCAGGACCTGAGCAACCGGTTCTCGAAGCTCCTTCGCATCGACCCGCTCGATCCTCCCGGGCCGGATCGATACACGGTGCCGTCAGACAATCCTTTCGTGGGGCGGCGCGGCGACGACCTCATCTGGGCGTACGGCTTGCGGAATCCCTGGCGCAACAGCTTCGACCTGGTGACCGGTGACCTCTGGATCGGCGACGTCGGCCAGTCGCTCTACGAGGAGATCAACCGGGCTTCGCCGCCCGACCCTGCGAAGGGTCTGAACTTCGGGTGGGCCATCTGCGAGGGCAGGCACGAATACCCGGGCGGGAACGACCCTGGACCGTGCCGGGATCCGGGCGTGACCTTGCCCGTCGTGGAGTACCCGCATGCTGCGGATGTCGGCGCGAACTGCGCGTCTATCGGCGGTCATGTCTATCGGGGCACTCAACAGGCGTCGCTGGTCGGCCGCTACTTCTTCGGGGACTTCTGCTCCGGGCGGATCTGGAGCATCCCCATCGACTTCGATGCCGGCGGCGGTGACCGGTTGCGACGCCCGATCAACACTGGCGTGCTCATCACATCGTTCGGCGAGGATGCCGAACGCGAGCTGTACCTGACGACGTTCGCCGGGACCCTGTACCACCTCGTGGAGCGCGATTGAGCAAGCCCCGTTCGATCCTCGACGTCGCTCCCCTGGCAGCGGCACTGCTGATCGTGGCCGTCGTCCTGGTGGTCGCCATCGGACTGATCACCGGCTCGCGCTCGCCGACCCCGACCGAGGACCCGGGAAGCATCGCAGCGCTCGGGCCCTCACCCTCTACCGCGCCCTCCGCCAGACCGGTCCCCGAGACCCAGCCCCTGGCAAGGTCGCCTTCGATCAGTCCGACCGATACGGGGGCGACACCCGCGCCGACGCCGACCCCCGACGTGTCCGAAGCGCCGCCCGCGACGCCGACATCGGCGCCGATCCCCACGGCCCAGCCCACACGGCAACCACCGGTGACTCCGCCACCGACGGTCCAGCCCACGCCCACCAGCGACGTGCCCTCGGATGCGCTTCGGCTGCGTCGCATCGAGAGCATCACGGGGGGCCTTTCACCGAAGTCCGTCGTGGCGTCGCAGACCGGCCTGTTCTTCGCCCAGAACATGATGTACCGGCACACGATCTCGGTCTTCGACCGCGAGTTCGAGCGCGTCAAGACGATCCGCGACTCCGTGGACCTGGCGAAGTTCGGGTTCAGCTCGGAGAAACGCGTCGTCAAGGGCGCGCCCGTCGAGGCGGCGTTCTCCCCTGACCGCCGCTTCGTCTACATCTCGCAGTACTCGATGTACGGGCAGGGTTTTCCCAACCCGGGTGCGGACGATTGCGCCCCATCCGATCGCCACGACGACAGCTTCGTATACCGGATCGATGTCGAGACGCTGAAGATCGATCAGCTTATCCGGGTCGGGGCGACCCCCAAGTACCTGGCGGTCTCACCCGACGGGAAGTATCTCGTCGTCACCAACTGGTGCTCATACGACGTGTCGATCGTGAGGACGTCCGACGGTAAGGAGGTGAAGCGCATCTACGTCGGTCGCTACCCGCGGGGCATCGCCATCGATCCGGGGTCGACCACGGCGTACGTGGGGATCATGGGCGGCACGGACATCGCCAAGATCGACCTCGACACGTTCCGGCTCCGCTGGATCCGCGACGTAGGCCCAGCACCGCGCCACCTGGTGATGGATCCCGCCGGCCGCTTCATGTACGTCACGCTCGCGGGGGGCGGTGGCGTCATCAAGATCGACCTGACGAGTGATCGGACCGTCGCGCGGGTCCAGACAGGCGACAACCCGCGAAGCATGGACATCTCCATGGACGGACGGTCGCTCTACGTTGGCAACTACGAGGGCAACACCGTCAGCAAGGTCCGGACGCGTGACATGACGGTGCTCCAGACACTGCCTACCGCTTACCACCCGATCGGCATCACCTACGACAGCGTGTCGCGCCAGCTCTGGGTCGCGTGCTACTCGGGGGTCATCCAGGTCTTCGAGGATCGCTGAAGACCGGCCCGCCGCATCAGACGACGCCGCGAACGGTCCACGCGCGCACGGTCGAGACGAACGGTGCGGGGGGAAGGGACGCGCGGCACCGCTGACGGAGCGCCTCTCGCTGCTCGGCGGAGAGGGCCAAGGTGTACACGCCGGCTGGCCCGACGCCCAGTGTGAACGGCTCCCACCACTCCTCGAACGTCGCGTGCTCGACTTGCGCGAAGGCCGCGCTGGCTTCGACATCGCGCAGCCCCGCGGCCTCCATGAGCTCGGCAAGGTGGCCCTCGCGGACGCCCGGGAGGCGCGATTCGCCCTCGATGGCCGGGTCGAGCTCGCGCGCCGCCCGCCAGAACGGCGTCAGCGGACCTTGGCCTTCATGGTCCCAAACGGACGCCGCGACCACCCCATCGGGCCGCGTCACCCGAGCCATCTCCGTCAACCCGACGACCGGATCGGCCATGAAGTGGACCACGAGCTGCGCGAGTGCCGCGTCGAACGTTCGGTCGGGGAACGGCAGGTCCTCAGCGGACGCGCGGCGGACATCGACGCCGGGATGCCGCTCCTGCGCCGCCGCGACGAACGGCTCGGATGGGTCGACGGCCGAGACGGCGGCCGCGCCGACCCGCCGGACCAGCTCGCCCGTGAGCGCTCCAGGCCCGCAGCCGACATCGAGCACGTGCTGCCCGTTTGCGACTTCCGCCAGATCGGCCAGCTGCGGAGCGAGCTGGATCGAGTAGCGGCCCATGAAGCGGTCGTATGCGTCGGCCTTGACCGAGAAGCTCACGCTCCGACTCTAGTGAGCGATCTCCCAGATGTGGCCGCCGGGATCGATGAAGCTGGCGGTCCGCACTCCCCATGGCCGGTCCATCGGGCCGTTCAGCAGCTCCACTCCGCGACTGGCAAGTTCCGCGCACATCGCGTCTACGTCGTCCACCTCGATGGTGAACTGCATGCGGGCTCCCGCTTCACGACTTGCCACCGCCGCAGGCTCGATGAGCTCGGTCGCTGCTGTCGCCGTCAGCAGGTTGATGAGGGCGTTCCCGAAGTCGAAGACGGCCGAGTCGTCGTCCTCGAACTTCAGCGGCAGCCTGAAGACCTCCTGGTAGAAGCGCTTCGTGGCTTCCAGGTCCTGCACGAACAGAGTGATGGCACCGATACCCCCAGGCCACGAACTCACCTATCCACCTCTTCTCACAGTTCGGCCATGACGATGGATCCCCTGCCGAGCGCTCGCCGCTACGCTTCGACCCCGGCCGGCGAGACGTCGTTCAGCCTTCCACAGGTCGATCTGCGGCAGCCCGTGGATCCCGAGCGTCTGCGACAGCTCGCCGCAATGGTATGCGTCGTGGCTGATGAGCCGCATCAGCACCGACTGTCGAGTGTGGACCACGTCGCTCGCCGCGTCGTGGGCAACAACGAGCATCGCGCAGGCGCGCATCGGACCGGATGCCGCGTCTCGCATCGCAGGTCACCGACGGCACCCGGATCGATCGTCGGCGGTGGGGTCGAGGTCGACGGCCGTTGAGCATCGCCTCAACGTCGACGGCTATCGGGTCACGGGCACCGACCCGCCGGCGCCGGCTCGATCGGGAGGGTGATCGCCCCGCCGAAGGATGCCTCCCACTCGGCGCTGATGGTCATCGACTTACCATCCTCGTGGATCGTCACGTCGACCGGCCCGCCCACGTCTATCGCGCCTCCGGTAGCCAATGGCACCGACACGGTCGGGGTGGTGAAGCGCACTGTCTGCTCGCCCGAGCCGCCGACCGTGAACGAGATCGGGATCACCGCGATGGGAGTGAAGTTCACGATGCCGCCCGCCCTGAAGACGCCCTCCCAGGTCCCCCATGGCCCGTCACACGCGACGATCTCGATCCAGTGCTCGCGAGGGATCAGGAGGCGGTTCGGCGGCACCGAGTAGCGGACCCAGACCGCCTCGGCAGGAGGAGAGCCGGAGGGAGCCGGGGGCGGCGTCGGTGTGGGCTCGCCATGCCGCTCGACCGCCAGAGTGGCGGCTCCGGTCGCTTTGAGCAGCGACGGCAGCCGCGCACGAGCGACATCGAGCAGCTGCTGGACCTGTGGGGCGAGCAGCGCCTGGACGACGCGGCGCACGGCATCGGGGACAGGGAGGCTCTCGAAGAACATCTGCTCGGCCATCCGGAGGAGGTCCGTCACCTCTTTCCGCTCGATCTCCGCCGAGACCCTGACCGAGCTGAAGACGAGCGGCCCGCTCTGGTGCCATGCGGCGGGCTCGGTCATGGCCTGATAGGCGAGGACCGCCCGCTTGTCTGAGTCCAACTGGCCCTTGAATGGCGGTCCAGCGATGTCCGGGGTGATCAGCTCACTTCCGAACCGTACGGCCCACGTCACCGGCGCTCCGACGGCGGCGAGCGCGGGCGGCTGGACGCCCACGGTCGCCGCGCAATCCGCGACGGTCGGCGGCCACTGGTCGACGCGCACGTCTGCGAAGAGGTCGAACTCCCCGCGGACGGGTGCGCCTCCCTCAACGGCGAGGTGGATCCCGGCCGGGGCTGGGTCGATGCGGACCGTCCAAGGTTTCAGGTACGAAACGACGACCGAGATGGTCACGGCGACGGCGAGGGCCGACCGGACCGCGGCCACGATGGGGGCCGTGAGCTCACGGATCGCGGCCTTGATGGCGTCCTTCGCGAAGTCGAGCGCAGCGTTCCAGATCGATGTCAGGAAGCCCAGGATGTGCCCGGGGATGTCCTCGCCGAACTGGGACGGGTCCACCTGGAGCGCTTGGAAGACGAGAGCGAGCGCCTTGTCGACGAAGTCGGTCACCGCGGAACAGGGCTGGCCAACCT
>JACCXQ010000023.1 GCA_013696945.1 Chloroflexota bacterium
GCGTCCGCCTGGTTGCGCGTCTCGACCTCGTCGCGCCGCTTGCGATCCTCATCGGCATGCACTTCCGCGTCGCGGACCATGCGATCCACGTCGTCCTTGGAGAGCATCGACGAGGCCGTGATGCGGACCGTCTGCTCGCGGCTCGTCGCGCGGTCCTTGGCACGCACGTCGAGGATGCCATTGGCATCGATGTCGAAGGTGACCTCGACCTGAGGCACGCCACGCGGCGCGGATGGGATCCCGTCGAGGATGAACTTGCCCAGCGTCTTGTTGTCCGTGGCCATGTCGCGCTCACCCTGGAGCACGTGGATCTCGACCTGCGGCTGGTTGTCGCTGGCGGTCGAGAAGACCTGGCTCTTGGACGTGGGGATCGTGGTGTTCCGGTCGATGAGCCGGGTCATCACGCCGCCCAGCGTCTCGATGCCGAGCGACAGCGGGGTGACGTCGAGCAGGAGGACGTCCTTGACGTCACCGGCCAGGACGCCCGCCTGGATCGCCGCGCCGATGGCCACGACCTCGTCCGGGTTCACCCCCTTGTGCGGCTCCTTGCCCCCGAACATCTGCTTGACGGCCTCGACGACGGCCGGCATGCGGGTCATGCCGCCGACGAGGATGACCTCGTCGATGTCCGCGGCCTTGAGCCCGGCGTCCTTGAGCGCGGCCTGGACCGGCCCTTTGGTCCGATCGACCAGGTCGGCTACCAGGTCCTCGAGCTTGGCGCGCGTGAGCGTCACCACGAAGTGCTTCGGTCCGGACGCGTCGGCGGTGATGTACGGCAGATTGATCTCGGTCTGCGTCGTCGAGGAGAGCTCGATCTTCGCCCGCTCGGCCGCTTCCTTCAGTCGCTGGAGAGCCTGCTCATCCTTGGCCAGGTCGATGCCCTGGTCCTTCTTGAACTCGGTGAGCAGCCAGTCGATGACGCGCTGGTCGAAGTCGTCACCGCCGAGATGCGTGTCCCCGTTCGTGGCCTTGACCTCGAAGACACCGTCACCGAGCTCCAGGATCGAGATGTCGAACGTTCCGCCACCAAGGTCGTAGACGGCGATCTGCTCGTCCTTCTTCTTGTCCAGGCCGTAGGCGAGCGCGGAGGCCGTCGGCTCATTGATGATCCGCTTGACGTCGAGGCCCGCGATGCGGCCGGCATCCTTGGTCGCCTGACGCTGCGTGTCGTCGAAGTACGCCGGGACGGTGATGACCGCTTCTGTGATCTTCTCACCGAGATACGCCTCGGCGTCGCTCTTCAGCTTCTGGAGGATCATCGCGCTGATCTCGGGCGGCGTATGGCCGTTGCCGTCCGCGCCGACGACCTTCACGCCGTCGCTCTTGGCGTCCTTCTCGACCTTGTAGGGGACGAGGTCCTTGGAGCGCTGCACTTCGGAGTCATCCCAGCGACGCCCCATGAAGCGCTTGATGGAATAGATCGTGTTGGTCGGGTTCGTGATCGCCTGTCGCTTGGCGACCTGGCCGACGAGCCGTTCGCCGGACTTGGTGAATGCGACGACGGACGGCACGGTCCGCCCGCCCTCCGCGCTCGGGATGACGGTCGGTTCGCCGCCCTCCATGACGGCGACCACCGAGTTGGTGGTGCCAAGGTCGATGCCGATGATCCTGCCCATGGTCTAGTCCTCGCCTGCTGCGGCCTCACGGCCGGTGTCATTGCTGATCGATGTTTCGTTGTCGTTCTTGGCCACGCTGACCAGCGCCGGCCGCAGGACTCGATCCCGGATCCGGTAACCCCGCTGCAATTCGCTCAGCACGGTGCCGTCTGGCGCGGCGGAGGTCTCCTCGTGCGCGATCGCCTCGTGCTCCCGCGGGTCGAACGGGCGGCCCTCCGCCTCGATGGGCGTGAGCCCCTCCGATTCGAGCAGCTGGCGCAGCTTGCGATCGATGGCCCAGATGCCCTCGACCCATCCGAGCGAGACGAGCTCCGGGGGCGTCTGCGCCAACGCGCGATCGAGGTCGTCAGCTACTCCGAGCACCTTGCGCAGGAGCGACTCGCTGGCCAGCCCGATCGTCTCCTCGCGTTGCTGCTCGGTGCGGCGGCGGAAGTTCTGGAAGTCAGCCGCGGTGCGCTGCCAGCCGGCCTTGTTGTCGGCCGCCTCCTGCTCGACCTGGGCGAGGCGCTCGCGCAACGTCTGGACCTCGGCCGCCAGAGCGGCGGGTGAGGTCTCGAGCGCATCGATGCGCTCCTCGGCGCGCGTCCGCCGGCGTCCCGGTCGGGTGCCCGTGGGGTGTCCGTCGTGGCGATGGTCGTTCATGCGTACAGGTGGTCCACCAACTCGTTCATGAGCCCGCCGACGTAGCGGACGGTGCTGATCGCATGGGGGTAGGCCATGCGGGTCGGACCCAGCACGCCGATGACCCCCGTCGCGCGTCCCGGACGGCCATACGAGGCCAGGACCAGCGATACGTCATGCATCTCTTCGTGCGCGTTCTCGTGGCCGATGAAGACCCGCACATCCCCGCCGCTCGCAAGCCGACGGGCGAGCGCGCCGATGTAGTGGCGGTCCTGGAGGACGCTGAAGACGCGGCGGAGCTTGTCGCTCTGTGCGAACTCCGGCGCGGCCATCACGTTGAGGAGGCCCTCGCTGAACACGTCCTCCACGGTCGCGGCGTCGAAGTCCCGCATCAGCGTCCCGATCCGTTCGACCACGCGCTTCTCCAATGAGCCGGCAGGCTGCGCGCCATCCGCTGTCTCGGCGACGCGGATCTGCTCGAGGACCGTCTCGACCTGCCGCGCCGACCTGCCGGCGAGGCGGCCGTTGAGCCGTGCCGAAAGGGTGTCGAGGTCGGGCTGCGTCACCGGCGTGTCGAGGGTCACGAGCGCCTGCTTCACGGCGCCCTCGGCAAGGACCAGGACGAGGCTCGCGGTCCTGATGCCGTTGGCGACGAGGTCGATGCGCCGGACGCGGCACGACGCCGGCTTGGCCGGGGTCGCGAGGCCAGCCGCGCGCGTCGCGCCGGCAAGCGTGGCGGCGGCCAGGCGGAACCACTGCTCGCTGGCGAACTCGACCTGGCCGAACTGGTGGCGGATCATCAGCCGCTCGACGGGGGCGAGGCTCACGGCCTCGGCGATCGACTCGACATAGAGCCGATATCCGGCATCCGTAGGTACGCGGCCGGCGCTCGTATGCGGGTGGCTCAGCAGCCCGGCCGCCTCGAGCTCGGCCATGACGTTGCGCACGGTCGCGGGGCTGACCGCGAGCCGATGCTTGGCCACGAGCGCCATGCTCCCGACCGGCGCTGCGGTGACCACGTATTCCTCGATGATCGCCCGCAGGATGGCCTCGGATCGAGGCTCCAGCGGGCCCGGGCGGTCCTTGCGACGCGCCATCCCCGGTGCCTCGTTGTTGCGGTTGCGTGCTGGACGGCGTTAGCACTCAACCATGGCGAGTGCTAACCGACTCTGCCGGATGGTAGCAGTCGCGGGACAAGAGTGTCAACGCGGGTCACGGCTCGGGCTGCGGGTCGTCCAGCTCGACGGAGGCGAAGTGCTCCCACAGGTAGCGCCTGAGCGTCGACCCGCTCGCCTGGATCTCCGCGGCGAGCTCCCGCCCCACGTACCGGTAGTGCCACGGCTCGTACCCGTAGCACGTCTCCGCCGATGCGCCCTGCGGATAGCTCAGGATGAAGCCGTACCGCCACGCGTTCTCGCCCATCCATCGCCCAGGCTTGGTCTTCCCCCAGTCCGCGTAGTCCCAGGGAGCCTTGAGCGCGTCCGCACTTCGGAAGTCGATGGCCGTGCCCAGCTGATGCTCCGAGTGCCCCGGCCGAGCGCTCTTCCGGAGGGCATCCCGGTAGCCCCCGGTGCGGACCCAGAGATCGAAGGCGCCGGCCTGCTCACCGTAGCTCCGATAGCTCGACCAAACCGCGATCCCCGCATCGGCGGCGCGGGAGGCCGCGGCCAATGCGCGCAGGTCGCGGATGACCTCGCGTCGGACCTCGAAGCCAGCCTGGATGCCCGTCCGGGACGTGGACACGAGGCGCGGCGGGACATAGTCGGCCGGCAGCCGGTAGATCGTGTCCAGCAGCGCCGTCCGCCAATCCGGGCGGCGCGCATGCGCGATCATCACGTCGCGGTAGCGGCATCGCGGGAGCTCGGCGGTGGCCGGGCCGGGCGAGGGCGACGGCGATGTGATGGGCGTCGGCGACGGAGTCGGTGACGGGAGGGGTGGGTCCGTCGGCTCGTCGGAGGGCAACGGCGAGGGGCTCGCCCCGGGTACCTCGGTCGGCGATGGCCGGGGGGACAGCGCCGCGGGCCCATCGGTGGACGACGCCGTTGAGGGCGACGGCGACTGTCCGAGGGCCACCCCGCCACCGGAGGCGATCGAAGCTGCGGGCGCGCTCGGACGGGAACCCGGACCCGGCGGGGCGACGAGCGTCGCAAGGACGGCGAACGTGACCGAGATGACGAGCGCGGCGACGCCGACCAGCGCCGAGGCCGCGATGCGTGCCGGTCGTACCGGTCGAGCCGGGGATCGTGGCGCGCTCGGGGCAGGGTGCATCCGTCGGTACTCGGCCATCGGTCGTGCCTGGCGCAACGGCGGACGGCGGGCGGGGCGCTGGCCGGTCATTCCGTAGCAGTATGGCCGACGGGCTACTCGTCGGCGGTCACCACCTCGTCGACGACCAGCGTGCCGGCGTCAGCATCGAGCGTAGCCATCGCCCCGTGCGGCACCGTGGCGTGGTGCTTGCCGTGCCCGATCGGGAGGCCGTAGATGCATGGCACGCCGAGCGGACCGATGACCTCCTCGAGCACGTCCTCGATCGACAGATCCTGCATGAACGACGCGAAGTCCTCGCGCCATCCCACATTCTTCATCTCGCCGATGACGATCCCCGCGGCTGCCTCGAGCTTCCCGGCGTTCCGGAGGTGGGTCAGGACCGTGTCGAGCGTGTATGCATGCATGTCCAGGTCCTCGAGGTAGAGGATCCGGCCCTCGGTCTGGATCTCGATGTCGGTGCCGAGCGTCGCCTGGACGAGTGTCAGACAGCCGCCCGTCAGGCGGCCCTGGCCCTTGCCGCCGGTGATCGTCCTGACCCACCGATCATCCGGGTTCGCAGGGATCTCGCCATAGACCTCGTCGCTGAACAGCGCGCGGTGCATGGTCGCCTTGGAGAAGTCGCTCGTCTCGCGTGCCCCCACGCCGTTGGCACCATTGGAGTAGAACGTGATGGTCTTGCTCCACGCCTGGACGGCAAGGTGCAGGGACGTGATGTCGGAGTAGCCACAGAGCGCCTTGGGGTTCGCGGCGATCACCTCGCGGTCGAGGAGCGGGATGAGCCGGGAACTGCCATAGCCGCCCTGGAAGCAGAGGATGGCGCGGACCTCGGGATCGGCGTAGGCGGCGTTCAGGTCGGCTGCGCGATCCTCGTCC
>JACCXQ010000233.1 GCA_013696945.1 Chloroflexota bacterium
TGAGCGGGATGCGATACTTCATGTCCGAGTTCGAGGATCACATCATCCGGGGCGATTGCCCGGCCGGGGTCTGCCGACCCCTCCGCGTGGCAGCCGGTGCGTCCCGGTGACGGACCCGACGCGCAGCGACGAGCCCTCCAGGAGCCGCGGCCCGCGATGACCGACACGCTGCCCCAGATCCGAGACGCTGCCCCGGATGCGGCTATCGAGCGCCTGCTCGAGACCCAGGCGCCGCAGCGCCCCCTGTCCTCGGCCACCTTCACGGTCGAGATCGACGGCCGGCAGCTGACGGGAACCATCGGCCAGACCATCCTGGAGGTCTGCCGAGACCACGGCGTCGAGGTGCCGACGCTCTGCTACGAGCCCAAGCTGCCCGGCTTCGGGGCGTGCCGGATGTGCGTCGTGGAAGTCGACGGGGAGGGCCAGCCGCCGATCAGCTGCTCTCGGGCGGCCGAAGCCGGCATGGTCGTTCGCACGCAGACGCCTCGCCTGCGCCAGATCCGCAAGACCAACCTGGAGCTGATCTTCAGCGACCACAACGCTTACTGCCTGCCGCCGTGCCAGAACAAGTGCCCCAGCCACATCGACATCCCAGGCTTCCTGAAGGCGAACACCGAGGGAAACCCGCGGGAATCGACGCGCATCTTCAAGCGGACCATCCCCTTCCCGAGCATCCTCGGTCGTGTCTGCCCGGCGCCATGTGAGGAGCACTGCCGGCGCGACGAGGTCGACGAAGCCATCGCCATCCGCGACAGCCATCGCTGGGCCGGCGACCAGGTCCTGCGGGCACAGACACGCGGCGAGAAAGCACCGGTACCGTTCGACGTCCAGCCGCCCTCCGGCAAGCGGGCCGCTGTGATCGGGTCAGGCCCGGCCGGCATGTCGGCCGCCTACTACCTCGCCATCGCGGGGCACGACGTGACCGTCTTCGAGCGGGACCCGGCGCCGGGCGGGATGCTGCGCTACGGGATCCCTCAATACCGCCTGCCAAAGGTCGAGGTGCTCGAGGCCGAGTACCAGAGCGCCTGGGACCTCGGGATCAAGGTCGTGACCGGTGCCGCGCTGGGCCGCGACTTCACGCTCGATGACCTCCAGAACCAGGGCTTCGACGCGGTCTGCGTGGCGATCGGTTGCTATGACACGAACGAGCTGGGCGTCCCCGGCGAGGACGCCGACGGGGTCTTCGACGGACTCGAGTACCTGCGCATCGCCACGCTCGGGCTGCCATTCCCCGGCCATGCCGGTACGCGCGTCGTCGTCATCGGCGGCGGCTTCACATCGATGGACTGCACCCGGACCTCGGTCCGCCAGGGCGCGGCGGAGGTGACCCTCGTCTACCGGCGTGACATGAAGGACATGCCGGCCGCGAACGAGGTCCACGAGGCGCTCGAGGAGGGCGCCCGGGCCATCTTCCAGGCCGCTCCGACTCGCGTCATCTCCGACGATAGGGACCGCGTCACGGGCGTGGAGTTCCAGCGGATGCGCCTCGGCGAGCCCGACGCGTCCGGCCGGCGACGGCCGGAGCCGGTAGCGGGGACCGAGTTCATCATCGAGTGCGACCGCGTCCTCCTGGCCATCGGGCAGGGCCCGGACCTGACCTGGCTGGAGCGCGGCGCGGATGGCGTCGCAGCCACGAAGAACAAGCGGCTCGATGCGGACGCGGTGACCTTCACGACCGGACGCCTCGGTGTCTTCGGCGCCGGCGACGTGCGCATCGGCGCCGCGACCGTGGTGCAGGCCAACGCGGAGGGCAGGCGCGCCGCGTACGCCATCGACGCGTACCTGCGCGGCCACGACCTCGACGCCATCCGGACCCGCCAGACGCTGGCCGAGCCGCAGCCAGAGTTCCTGTCGATCGTCCCGTACACCGGCGAGGTGAAAGAGCCGCGCTACCGGCTCAAGGCGATGGACGCGGAGGTGCGCAACCGCAGCTACGTGGAGTACGAGATCCCGTACACGCAGCAGGAGGCGATGGCCGAGTCGGCGCGCTGCCTCCAGTGCACGTGCGAGGCGATCGGCTACTGCGACCTGCGACGCCAGGGCATCGAGTACGGCACCACCCTGAAGACACTCGAGCCGCAGGCGCGCGGTGCGTTCAGCTATCGCAGCGTGACCGAGAACCGGTTCACCGGCACGAATCACGACTACCTGCGCGACGACAGCCATGCGTTCATCCTCCGTGAGCCCTCGCGCTGCATCGACTGTGGCCGCTGCGCCAACGTCTGCAAGGAGGTCGTCGGGGCCGCGTGCTACGACTTCATGCGGACCGGCTTCGACACCCTCGTGACCACGCCGCTCGACATGAGCCTCAACACGACGCCCTGCGTCTCGTGCGGCCGTTGCGCCGAGACGTGCCCCACCGGCGCGCTGATGCCCAAGCCGCGAGTCCTCGAGAAGTACGACGTGGACGAGAGCCGCTGCATCTTGTGTGGCATCTGCGTCGACGCCTGCCCCTACGACGCTCTCCGCTGCGGCCCGGACTTCGAGCTGAGCCACGAGAGCCGCGCCGAGCCGATGATCGACCTGATGGCCATCAGCGCCATCGACCGTGACACGGAGATCACGTACGTGCGCCGAGAGCGCGACTGGATGGAGCGCGCCGAGGCCTCCGGGCGCGGCGTCCCGGCCAGCCGCCTGCTGCCGATGCTGCCGGTGGGGATACAGAACGGGAACGGGAACGGCCATGCTCACGGCGGCGGCTCTGACGACCGGCCGCACCAGCACGGCGGACACCGACACGATCCGACCGGTGGGCCGGGCGGCGCCACGACCCCGGCACGCTAGCCGCCGGGACCGATGGCCCTGCCGCAGACGATCCCGCTCCTGGGCTGGTCATGGGATGACCTGATCTTCGTCGTGCTCGCCGGGGTGATGCTGGGCGGGGCGCTGATGGTCGTCATCGGGCGGAACATCATCCGCTCGGGGCTCTACATGATCCTCTCGTTCGCGGCTCTGGCGGGCTTCTACGTGCTGCTCGGCGCCCCCATCGTGGCGGCCGCCCAGGTGCTCATCTACATCGGCGCGATCAGCGTGCTCATCCTCTTCGCGATCATGCTCACGCAGTCCAAAGCCGGCCCCTCGAACCTGGTGTTCCATCACCAGGCCTGGGCAGCGGGAGTGGCGGCGGTCGGGCTGGCCGTGCTGTTGCTCATCGTGATCCTCTTCACCGATTGGCCGGCCGAGGTCGCTGACGGCGTGGCGGCCGGCACGGCGGCGATCGCGCGGCTGCTCTTCTCCGACTATGTCCTGGCGTTCGAGATCGTCAGCGTCCTGCTCCTCGCGGCCGTCATCGGCGGCGTCTTCCTGGCCAAGCGTGAGGAGGCGTTGGATCCGGGGGAGCGACAGGTCGACGAGCCGACCCTCGCCCGGCAGCCGCCGCCCGATCGGCCGCGCGGCGTGGCGGCGTCGGAGGGGCCGTGAGCCAGTCGCTCGACGCGTACCTGATCCTCGCCAGCCTGCTGTTCGCGATCGGCACGTTCGGCTTCCTCGCGCGACGGAACGCGATCGCCATGCTCATGTCGATCGAGCTGATGCTCAACGCGGTCAACCTCGCCATCGTGGCATTCGGGGCGTACGTGCCGGCTCTTGCCGGGCATGGGGCGCTGATCGCGTTGTTCGTGATGGCGGTCGCTGCCGCCGAGGCCACCGTGGGCCTTGCGATCGTTATCGCGATCTACCGAAACAAGCGGACGCCGCTGGTCGATGAGTACGCGTCGATGCGCGAATGAGGCGGCGAGCATAGGCATGCCCTTCTTCACCGAGGCCCCGGCCGAGGCGGTCGCGACCACCGGCTCCTCGCTCGACCAGCTCCTGGTCATCGCGCTGCTGGCGTTGCCGCTGGCAGGGTTCGGACTGACGGCGCTCGTGGGCCGGCGGCTCGGGGCACGGGCGTGGATCATCGCGGTCCCGGCGATCATCGTCGTCTGGCTCGCCGCGCTCTACCTCATCTACCAGACGCTCATCGTCGGTGCCTTCGGCGACGCCGGGATGCACTTCCGGCTCTACGAATGGATCCCCGCCGGCGACTTCCACGTCGACGTGAACTTCGCGGTCGATGCCCTGACCGCCGTGATGCTCATCGTCGTCACGACCGTCGGCATGCTCGTGCACGTCTACTCGATCGGCTACATGGCCCACGACCCGGGTCGGTGGCGCTTCTTCGCCTACCTCAACTTCTTCATGTTCAGCATGCTGCTGCTCGTCCTGGCCGACAACTTCCTGCTGCTCTTCGTGGCCTGGGAGCTGGTCGGGCTCTCGAGCTACCTGCTCATCGGATTCTGGTACCGGCGCAGGAGCGCGGCTCTCGCGGCCAAGAAGGCCTTCATCGTCAACCGCGTAGGGGACCTGGGGTTCGGTCTCGGGATCATGGCCATCTGGACGACCGTCGGCTCCCTGGACTTCGGCGAGGTGTTCACGCGGCTGCCGGGGCAGCTGGAGAGCGGCGCGATCCAGCCCTGGATGATGATCGGGATCTGCCTCCTGCTCTTCGCCGGCGCCATGGGCAAGAGCGCCCAGTTCCCGCTCCACGTCTGGCTGCCCGACGCGATGGAGGGGCCCACCCCGGTCAGCGCGCTCATCCACGCGGCGACCATGGTCAACGCCGGTGTCTACCTGGTGGCACGCGCGAATCCGCTCTTCGCCCAGGCGCCCGAGGCGCTCTTCATCGTCGCCGCCGTAGGCATCTTCACGTGCATCCTGGCCGCGTCGATCGCGCTCACCCAGAAGGACATCAAGCGCGTCCTCGCCTATTCGACGCTGAGCCAGCTCGGTTACATGTTCGCGGCGCTGGGCGTGGGGGCCTTCGTGCCTGCCATCTTCCACCTGGTGACCCACGGCTTCTTCAAAGGTCTGCTCTTCCTGGGCTCAGGCTCGGTCATCCACGCCGTCCACGACGAGCAGGACATGGATCGGATGGGGGGGCTCTGGCGACGCATCGGGATCACCCATGCCACGATGCTGGTCGGCTCGCTGGCCATCGTCGGGATCCCGCCCCTGGCCGGCTTCTTCAGCAAGGACGAGATCCTGGGCGAGTCCTTCAAGCTCGGCTTCGTGTGGGTCTGGGCCATCGGCATCGTGGTCGCGTTGATGACGGCGTTCTACATGTTCCGGCTCATGGGCAAGACGTTCTACGGCCCGAGCAACGTCGACCCGCACACCGAGCCGCGGATCCACGAATCGCCTCGTTCGATGACCGTGCCGCTCATCCTGCTGGCCGTGCCCTCGGCGCTCATCGGGCTCGCGCTCGGGCTTCCGCCCGAGAACGGCACCATCCACCACTGGCTCGAGCCGGTCTTCCGTCCGCTCGACGAGGCGCTCCACCACGGCGCAGCCGATTACCAGATCCTCGGCATCGACGGCTTCCTGCTCGGCGCGAGTGTCGCGGTCGCCGCCGTCGGCATGATCGTCGCCTGGCGGCTCTTCGGGTTCTTCCGACTGGGGCCGCGGCCGGCCCTCGTCAGCAGCGTCACCGGGCGTCTGCGCGGTCCCTACGTGTTCTCCCTCCGGAAGTGGTATTTCGACGAGCTGAACGATCTGCTCTTCGTCCGCATCGGCGGCGTCGTCGCACGCGGGCTCTGGTGGTTCGATGTGCACGTCATCGACGGCGCCGTCAACGGCGTCGCGTCGCTCACGCAGGGCACGGGTCGCGGGCTGCGGCTGGTCCAGACCGGGCGGGTGCAGAACTACGCGCTGGGGATCGCCGCGGGACTGCTCGTCGTGGCCGTCGGCTACCTGATCGTGGCGCGCTGATGGACCTGACCGGCCTGCCGCTCCTCACGGGGGTGATCTTCACGCCGCTCATCGGCGCGCTGCTCATCGCGTTCGTACCACGCGAGCGCGAGGCGCTCACCCGCTGGCTGGCGCTCGGGACGGCGCTCGTGACGTTCGCCATCTCGTTGCTGCTGTTACCGGGATTCGACCCCGCTGCCACCGGCTTCCAGTACGTCGAGACGGCCGACTGGATCCCCGCCTTCGGCATCCAGTACAAGCTCGGCCTGGACGGCATCTCCCTGGTGCTCGTCGTGCTCACCACGACGCTCAGCTGGATCAGCATCCTGGCCAGCTTCGGGCCGATCAAGTCGAGGTTGAAGGAGTTCATGATCTCCTTCCTCATCCTCGAGGTCGGCATGATCGGCGTTTTCCTCGCCCTTGACCTATTCCTCTTCTACATCTTCTGGGAAGTGGTCCTCGTGCCGATGTACCTGATCATCGGCATCTGGGGCGGCGCCAACCGCATCTACGCGACGCTCAAGTTCGTGCTCTACACGCTGATCGGGTCGCTGCTGATGCTCGTCGCGATCCTGGCCGCCGCGTTCAGCTTCCAGGCCGCCACCGGTTCGTGGGCAGGCGCCTTCGATTTCGAACAACTGCGCGGTTTCGGTTTCGACCCGACGCTCCAGTTCCTGGCCTTTGGCGCGTTCTTCCTGGCGTTCGCCATCAAGGTCCCGATGTTCCCCTTCCACACCTGGTTGCCCGATGCGCACGTCGAGGCGCCCACGGCCGGCTCGGTGATCCTGGCGGGCGTCCTGCTGAAGCTCGGCGGCTACGGGTTCATCCGCTTCTGCCTGCCGCTCTTCCCGCAAGCGGCACATGAGTGGGCGCCGCTGATCATCGTGCTGTCGCTGATCGCCATCATCTACGGCGCCATCGTCGCCATGGTCCAGCCGGACCTGAAGAAGCTGGTCGCATACAGCTCGGTCAGCCATATGGGCTTCGTGACCCTGGGCATCTTCATCTTCCAGCCGCAGGGCATGCAGGGCGCGATCCTCCAGATGGTCAACCACGGCATCATCACGGGTGCCCTCTTCCTATGCGTCGGGGTCATCTACGAGCGGACCCACGACCGGACGATCGCGAAGATGGGCGGGCTCGCCGCTCCGACCCCGGTCTATGCGGCGATATTCGGGTTCTTCATGCTCGCTTCCCTCGGGCTGCCGGGGTTGGGCGGGTTCGTCGGCGAGTTCCTCGTCTTCCTTGGGACGTTCGACTACTCCCCGATCGCGGCGGCCATCGCGTCCATCGTGGTCATCCTGGGCGCTGCGTACCTCATGTGGATGTACCAGCGGGTGGTGTTCGGCGAGCTCTCGGACTTCCTGAAGGGTCTCGGCCACCACCTGACCGACGTGACGCCGCAGGAGCTCGTGACGCTGACCCCGCTCATCGCATTGACGCTCGCTTTCGGGGTCGCGCCGGGCCTCATCCTCGACCTCATCCAGATGCCCGTCGGTGAGGTCCTGGCGCGCGTCGGCGGACCGCTGACCGGTGCCGCGCCATGAGCCAGAACGAGCTGCTGGCACTCCTGCCGCTGATCCTCGTCGTCGGCCTCGCGATGGCCGTCGTCATCATCGATATCGTCCTGCCGGATCGGGACGACCTGATCAGCGCGATCGCGAGTGGCGGGCTCATCGTGACGTTGATCGTCATCGCCGTCTGCGGCCCGCTGCCGGGCGGGGTCGGGCTCCTGCCCCGCGAGGGCGTACAGCTGTTCGTCGACTCGTCCGGGAGCGGCGTCATCGTGCGCGACCAGCTGACCGCGTTCCTGGACCTCACCTTCGTGGTCATCGCGCTGCTCAGCCTGCTGTTCGCGGTCGACTACCTGAAGCCGCGCGGCCTGCCGATGGCCGAATTCACGGCGACCCTCCTCTTCGCCATCAGCGGCGCGATGGTGCTCGGCTCGGGGCGCGACCTGCTCATCCTCTTCCTGGGTCTCGAGCTGCTCGTCCTTCCCGGCTACATGCTGGCCGGCTACGCGAAGCGCGATGGGCTCTCGACCGAAGGCGCCATCAAGTACTTCCTGCTGGGCAGCTTCTCCAGCGCGATCTTCCTCTTCGGGCTCGCTCTCGTGCTCGGATTCACGGGCTCGACACGGGTCGCCGCCATCGCCGATGTCCTGGCCGGAGTGGCCGCAGGCAACGCACCGCTCTCGCTTGGCCTGGCGATGGGGCTGGCGCTGCTGACGACGGGGGTCGCGTTCAAGATCGCCGCCGTCCCGTTCCACTACTGGACGCCGGATGCGTACCAGGGGTCGCCCACGCCGGTCACTGGCTACCTGTCGGTGGGGCCCAAGATCGCGGCGTTCGCGCTGATACTTCGCCTGTTCGTCGACGCTCTGGCGCCGCTCAAGGCTGACTGGCTGCCTTTCGTCATCGTGCTTGCGGCGACCACGATGACGCTCGGGAACCTGGTCGCCGTGACCCAGGACAACATCAAGCGGATGCTGGCCTACAGCTCGATCGCGCACACCGGGTACATGCTGGTGGGGCTGGCCGCGTACGCTGGTGCGGCCGCCGGCTCGCCGGCCGAGGCACAGGGTCTCGAGGCGCTGCTCTTCTACGGCGCGATCTACTCCTTCATGAACCTCGGGGCCTTCGCATGCGTGGCTGCGCTCCAGCGGCGGCCCGGCGTCACGAGCCAGATCGCGAGCTTCGCGGGGCTGGGACGGCGCGCGCCGCTCCTCGGCGTTGCGATGACGCTCTTCATGCTCTCGCTGACCGGGATCCCGCCGACGGCCGGCTTCTTCGCCAAGGCGCTCGTGATCATCGCCGCGGTCAACACCGGAGGCTGGGTCGCATTCCTCGCCGTCCTGATGATGCTCAACGCTGCGGCGGCTGCGTTCTACTACCTGCGCGTCGTGGTCTACATGTACATGCGTGAGGCACCCGACGGCGCGCGGCCCGTCTCCATCGGTAACTTCACCCGTGCCGGCCTCATCGTCTCAGCGGCGCTCACGGTCGTCATCGGTGTCGTGCCGCCGGTGACGACGGCCGTCATCGACATGGCCCGGGAGGCCGCGCGGGCGCTCCTTTGAACGCCGCTGAGCGCAGGGCTCGCGAGGCGCCCGGCGATCCCCTGGCGAGGCTGCTCGCCGGCAGCCAGCGACTGATCATCGTCTCGAACCGCGGGCCGCTCTCGTTCCGGCGGTCGCGCTCGGACGAGTGGCGCGCCACGCGTGGCTCCGGCGGCCTCGTCACGGCACTGAGCGAGCTCGGCGGGCTCGCGCCAGTCACCTGGGTCAGCGCCGCGATGGACGCCGGCGACCGGGCGGCGAGAGCTGCGCTCGCCACGAACGCGGGGCCTGGCAAGCGCCTGCGAGAGGTCATCGCCAGCGAGATGCCCGGCCAGGACCTGGAGCTCCGGCTCGTCGACGTGGAGGACGACGCGTGGCGCGCGCACTACTCGGTCGTCGCGAACCCGTTCCTCTGGTTCCTCCAGCACCAGCTCTACCAGCTGCCGTACGAGCCGCGCGTGGACGATGCGCTGATCGACGCGTGGCGCGACGGCTATCGCGTCGTGAACGAGCGGCTCGGCACTGCCGCGGCGGAAGCCGCGGGCCGCGATGGCCGGCCGGTCGTGCTCCTCCAGGACTACCACCTCTACCTTGCGGCGGCAGCCGTCCGCGCCGCCCGACCGGACGCGCTGCTGCTCCACTTCAACCACATCCCATGGCCATCCGTCGAGGCGTGGCAGGTCCTCCCGCAGGCCCTTCGTCGCGTCATCTGCGAGGGGCTCCTCGCGAACGACATCCTGGGCTTCCAGACCGACCGCTACGCCACGAACTTCCTGCTCGCCGCGGCCGCCTTCGTGCGGGATGCGCGGGTGGACCCGGCCGGCCGCAACGTCCGTTGGCACGGTCGCACGATCTGGGTCCGCTCGTACCCCATCTCGCTCGATCCGGATGCCCTGGTCGCGTTCGCTGCCGGCCCCAAGGTGGCGGCGTGGCGCAAGCGGCTCGAGGAGCGGCTCGAGCGGGCCGGACGGCCGGACGTGATAGTCCGCGTCGACCGCCTGGAGCCATCGAAGAACGCGCTGCGCGGTTTCCTGGCGTTCGAGGCGATGCTGAAGCGGGAGCCAGAGCTTCGGCGGAGGGTCCGCTTCATCGCCGTCCAGTCGACCAGCCGCGAGCGGATCGCGGAGTACGCCCGCTACGCATCAGAGGTGCGCGAGGTCGTCGCGCGCGTCAATGGCATGGCCGACCCCGACGAACAGCCGATCTGGCTGCTCGACGGCAGCGACTACGCGCTGGCCATCGCGGCCCTCCAGCTCGCCCGGGTCGTCCTGGTCAACCCGATCGTGGACGGGATGAACCTCGTGGCCAAGGAGGCGGTCCTGGTCGGCGAGCCGGTGCTCGTCCTGTCCGAGACGGCCGGCGCCGCCGAGCAGCTGGCGGGCGACAGCCTGACCGTCTCCGCGGCCGACATCGCCGGCACGCGCGAGACGCTGCTCGAGGCCCTGCGTATGCCGCGCGACGAGCGGCTCTGGCATCTGCGGCGCCTGCGCAACAGCGTTCGCACCGAGGACCTCGGCTGGTGGCTCGCGCGTCAGCTCCGTGACCTGGCCGCCGTCGCCGAGGGCCGGCGTCCGCCGAGCCGTCAGCTGCGCGACGCGACGCGACGAGTGGAACCGATCGTCTTCCGTTAGCCGTCGGCGATCGCGTCCGCTGGATCGGCCGCCTCGACGGCCATCACCCGGGCCCGTGGCGCCAGCCGCCGCGCAAGCCCGGCCAGGAAGCGGGC
>JACCXQ010000234.1 GCA_013696945.1 Chloroflexota bacterium
GTCCCCGGCTGCCTTGGCGCCTTCCTCGAAGCCCGACCGGAAGATCTCGTTGGCGGCTGCCTCGGCTACCTGGCGTGGGCGGGGCGCCTCTTCCTGTCCGCCAGTATACGCCGATTATGCCGGGAAGCTGCCAGCGGTTGGTGCCGAAGGAGGGGATCGAACCCTCACCCACTTGCGTGGAACGGTGTTTGAGACCGTCGCGTCTGCCGATTCCGCCACTTCGGCGCGGGATGGGATCCTAGCACCGGGCAGACACCACGAGCATCACAACGTCCACCGTCCGACACCGTCCTGCCGCCAGCGGGACCGACCGGTGCGCCGGATCGCCGATGCTAGACTCCCGCCGCCGACGCAGCCCGCGACAGCACGCGCTGGAGGACGATCGCCACTCGTGGATGACCGTACCCGGCAGGCCGCCGATGAGCAGCACGCGCGTGACCGAGCGCTCGTCGCGCGAGCGCTCGAGGGCGATCTGGACGCGTTCAACCGACTGGTCGAGCTCTACCAGGACTATCTGTTCGCGATGACCGTGCGCGTCGTCCGCGACCGCGAGGCCGCTGCTGATGCAGTCCAGGAGGCCTTCTTCAGCGCGTATCGCAATCTCGCGCGCTTTCGCGGTGACTCGTTCCGGAGCTGGCTCACCCGCATCGCGCTCAATGCGGCCACGGATGTCCTGCGCCTCCGCAAGCGCCGCCCGGTCGACCCGTACCCGGAGTGGGAGGACGACGCCTGGCAGCCACCCGCCGACGAGTCGGAGGGCCCTGAGCGGACGGCGGTCCTCAGGTCGCGCAGCCGCGTGCTGGCGGCCGCCATGGAACACATCACGACCGACCAGCGGACGGCCATCCTTCTCTTCGATGTGGAGGGCTACGACTACCAGGAGATCGCCGACATGACCGGCGTCTCCCTGGGCACGGTGAAGTCGCGCATCCATCGCGGTCGCCTGGCGCTCAGGGAGCTGTTGCTCCCCGAGATGGAACTCTTGCGGGACTAGAGGCGTCTGGAGCAACGATGACTCTGTCGGAGATGGCGCCCCTCGGCGCTGACCACCAGCTTCACGACCGCCTGCTGGTCTCCCGTTTCGTGGCCGGTGGCCTCGACATCACGGAGACGCGATCGGCACAGGCGCTCGTGTCGTCGTGCCCGGACTGTGCGGCGCTGGCTGCCGATCTCCGCACCCTGATGCACGCGATGCCTTCCCTGCCCGTGGCTCGGCGGCCACGCGACTTCCGCATCTCACCGGAGCAGGCGGCGGCGATCCGCGGTTCCTTCCTCGAGCGACTCCTCCGCCGCTTCGCCATGCCCGGCACCTCCGTGCTGCAGCCGCTGGCAGGGGCAGCCATGGCGCTCGGTCTCATCCTCGTCGTCATCGGGGCAGGGATCCCGGGCACGACGCCTGCTGCGCGCGTCGGGACGGATGTGCCGACGGCCCCGATCACAGCGCTCGGCGCCGAGGACACGGATGCCGGAGCGACGCCCGACACCGACGCGGCACCCCCGGCCGCCGCCGAGAGCCCCCAGGTCGGCCCCGCGCACGCGCCCGCCGCGTCGGGCGACGGCCGGCCGGGTGACTGGCTTTTCGGAGGAGCCACCGACGGCAGCTTCGAGAACGCGTCGCCTGGCGTGCGGAACGGAGGTCCCGACGCGAGCTCGGCCCCAGCCGCGCCCGTCCTGACCGATCCGGGCAGCGGATCCCCGGCAAGCCCCACGGACGCCGCCGTGGCCGTGCCGCCGGCCGGCGAAGATGGCTCGGATCCCGAGCGGGGCGCGTTCCAGGGCGGGTCGCCTGGGCTGGGGATCGTGATCACCGGGGTCCTCCTGGCGGCGGTCGGCGGGATCCTCCTCCTGCTCCGCCTGATCGCCCGCCGCGTGGTGCACGACCCGGCCCTGCGCTAGCCGCGACTAGACTTCGGGCCGTGGAACGGCTCATGCTGCTCGATGCGCACAGCCTCATCTACCGCGCGTACTTCGCTCTCATCGAGACGCCCCTCAGCACCAGCCGCGGCCAGCTCGTGAACGCGGCATTCGGGTTCTGGAGCATCGTCCTGCGCGGATTCCAGGACGTGAAGCCCGACTACGTCATCTGCTGCTTCGATGTCGGCCGCTCATTCCGCTCCGACCGCTTCGCCGACTACAAGGCCACGCGACGCCCGACCCCCGACGACCTGCGCGACCAGTTCCCCATCATCCGCGAGCTCCTGGGGGCGTTCCGGGTACCGATGTACGACCTCGAAGGCTATGAGGCTGACGACCTCATCGGTGCGCTCACGCGTCAGGCCGAGGCGCGAGAGCTCGGCTCGATGATCGTCTCGGGAGACCTGGACATGCTCCAGCTCGTGACCGACCGGACGCAGCTGATGACGACGCGCATGGGCGTCCAGGCGACGGTCATCTACGACGCGGAGCGGATCCGCGAGCGCTATGGGCTCGAAGCGAGCCAGATGATCGACTTCAAGGCCTTGAAGGGCGACGCGACGGACAACATCCCGGGCGTCCCCGGGGTAGGCGACAAGACGGCCGCCAAGTGGTTGCGGGACCACGGGACGCTCGAAGGGATCTACTCGGCGCTCGACACCATCAAGCCCGACCGGTTCCGCTCCACGCTCGAGCAGCTGCGTGACCAGGTGTTCCTGTCGCGGGAGCTCGTGACCATCGATCGTCATGCCCCGATAGAGCTCGACCTGACCACGGCGCGGCTCGGCGACTATGACCGCAACGAGGTCCTGCGTCTCTTTCGGGAATACGAGTTCCGCACGCTCGTCGAGCGTCTCCCTGCGATCCTCGGCGAGGACGTTCGCGCCCCAGGGGAGCTCCTCCGTGAGGCCGACCGGACGGCACCGGTCCCGGCAGCGCTCGTTCCCGGCAGGACTTTGGTGGCCCGATCCACGGGCTCGGGAGCGGGGGAGGGGACGGGCCTCCAGATGAGCCTCGACTTCGGATCGGTCGCCGGGAGCAGCGCGGGGACCACGGCGGTCCTCGACGCGCCAGCCGGCCCTCGTTCCGCCGGGCAGCCGGATGTCGCACCAGGCTCGCAGGGCGGCGCTCGCGATCGGCTCGCGGCGGCGCTCCGCGACCCTGATGTCTTCGAGCCTTTCGACGCGACGAGCGACATCTCCTCGTGGCTGGCTGCGCAGCCGGAGCTCACGGTGGGCGTCGCGCTTGACGACCCACGGCCTCGCCGGGGGAGCCTGCTGGGCCTGGCCGTGACCGGGAGGGACGGTCGGGTCGTCGCGGCGGATGTCGCAGAGGCGCCGGCCCTCGCCCGCGCCATCCTCGAGGCCGGCCGTCCGCTGGTCGGGCATGAGGTCAAGCAGCTGCTCGTCTGGGAGTTCGGCCAGCGTGACCCAAGGGCGGAACGGAGCGCCAGTGCCGACGGTGTCGAGCCCCCGGCGGTCGCATTCGACACGCAGATCGCCGCGTACATCCTCAACGCGGCGCTCCGGAGTCAGAGTCTCGCCGACATCTGCGCCGAGCGGCTCGGACTCGAGCTGCCGAAGGCGGGCGAGCTGCGTGGCCCGCAACACGCCGCGATCCAGGCGCTGGCGGTCGCGGCGGCGCGCGAGCCGCTCGACGTGATGCTCGTCGAGGAGGCATCGCTGCGCCGCATCCTCGATGAGCTCGAGCTGCCGCTCATCCCCGTGCTTGCCGATATGGAGGCGACCGGAGTCTCGATCGACCGTGACTCGCTCGGCGAGCTCGCAATGACGTTCAGCAGCGAGATGGCACGCCTCGAGGCGGGGGTCTATGAGGCTGTCGGCCACGAGTTCAAGCTGGGGAGTCCCAAGCAGCTGGAGCAGGTGCTCTTCTACGAGCTGGACCTGCCGCGCGGCCGCCGCACCAAGACGGGCTTCTCGACCGATGCCGGCGTGCTGGAGGAGCTCCGACCGGCTCACCCGATGATCCCCATGCTCCTGGACTGGCGGCTCTACTCGAAGCTCAAGAGCACCTACGTCGATGCGCTGCCCTCGCTGCTCGACCCGATGACCGGTCGCCTCCACACGACCTTCCAGCAGGCGGTCGCGACTACCGGGCGCCTGAGCTCGACCGACCCGAACCTCCAGAACATCCCCATCCGCACGGAGCTGGGCCGGCGGATCCGACGCGCGTTCGTGTCCGGACATCCGGACCGCACCCTGCTCGCGGCCGACTACAGCCAGATCGAGCTGCGCATCCTGGCGCACGTGTCGGGCGACGTGCACCTGAAGGAGGCGTTCGCGCGGCGTGCTGACATCCACCGCGAGACGGCCGCACGCGTCCTGCACAAGGAGCCGGCTGACGTGACCTCGGACGAGCGCTCGATGGCCAAGATGGTCAACTTCGGGCTCGCCTATGGGATGAGTGACTTCGGGCTGGCATCGCGGGCGGGGATCGCACGAGGCGAGGCACAGGAGTTCATCAACGGCTACTTCGCGGCGTACAGCGGCATCGCGTACTACATGATCCACATCAAGGAGACCGCCAAGCGGCGCGGCTACGTGGAGACGCTCCTCGGACGGCGGCGCTGGATCCCGGAGCTGGAGGCGCGGAACTCCGCGCTACGCGGCGCGGGGGAACGGATGGCCATCAACATGCCCATCCAGGGCACGGCCGCCGACATCATGAAGATCGCGATGATCCGGCTGCACGAGCGGCTCCGGCGCGACGCGGCGCGAGCCCGGATGCTCCTGACCGTCCACGATGAGGTGCTCTTCGAGGTGCCACGCGACGACGTCGATGCCCTCGCGCCGGTCATCCGGGAGGTCATGGAGGGCGCGCTCCGCCTCGATGTTCCGCTCGACGTC
Source organism: Chloroflexota bacterium (assembly GCA_013696945.1). GTDB lineage: Bacteria > Chloroflexota > Limnocylindria > Limnocylindrales > CSP1-4 > Palsa-1032. The sequence continues at coordinate 4,782 of JACCXQ010000234.1, forward strand.
GATCTGAAGACGGGCGACGACTGGGAGTCGATGACCCCCATCCCGCGGGCCTAGCACGTTGGTACGGGTCAGGGCGGCGGCGGTCATCGTCGTGGCGGTCGTGGTGGCCGTGGCCTGGAGCGCGGCCGGCTGTGCGGTCGTGCCTCCGGGCGCGCGCGTCGGCCCACCCGGCGAGACCATCAATGCGCAGTTCCCGGGTGGCGAGACGAGGACCGCCGAGGTGCTGACGACGGAGCTTGGGATCGCTATGCGAGTCAGACGGGTGCCGCTCGACGCCGCCGCGGTGGCGAGCGATGGCACGGCCGTCGTGGGGTTCTACACGAGCGGGAACCGGGCCTGCTACCGACTCAGCAGCGTGCACGCGACGACCCGCGATGGGCGCATCGAGCTAGTGGTCGAGGAGGGCGCCCCGGCGGCGCTGGTCGTGTCCTGTTCGGCGGAGGGGCGGCTCTTCGCCGTCTCGGCGGCGTTGCCGGGACCCGTCGATCCCGACTCGCCGCCGATCTTCGACGGGGTCACGGACCGCCCTGTGCCGCCGGCCGTGATTCTCCCGTAACGGCCGCCTCGCTCCCTACACTCTCGCCATGCCTGAGCTGCCCGAGGTCGAGACGATCGCGCGTGAGCTGGCGCCACGCGTCGTCGGCCGGACGATCACCGGATTCAAGACGGACTGGCCGCGGGCTATCCGGCATCCGGACCTCACGAGGTTC